>CAJFPG010000131.1 GCA_904398665.1 Candidatus Geddesella stercoravicola
AAAAGTGTGCCGAAGAGAGAGGAAACGTGCCGAAAAGAAAGGAAGAGACATTCCGAAAAGAGGCGAGGGCATCATCAGGTGCGGTAATCGCCGTTGATTTTTACATAGTCGTATGTCAGATCGCAGCCCCACGCGGTGGCGTCACACTCTCCGGAATGTAGTTCTATCAGGATTTCTATTTCTCTTTCGGAGAGAATTTTTTTCGCTTGTTCTTCCGAAAACGGAACTCCCGAGCCATTCTCGCAGACTTGTATTTTTCCTTTCGCCGAGGAAAAGAACACATCTATTTTGGAAACGTCGGTCTTTGCCCCGCTGTACCCTATCGCGCAAAGCACACGTCCCCAGTTCGCGTCGTTTCCGAACATGGCGGCTTTAACAAGATCGGAGCTTATTACGCTTTTTGCCACGGATTTCGCCGTTTTTTCATCGGCGGCGCCGGAAACTTTACATTCGATAAGTTTCGTCGCCCCCTCGCCGTCTCCCGCCAGCATCCGGCAAAGATTGACAGTCAGAAGATTTAAGGCCTTCGCGAAGATATCGAAATTCTCGTCCTCTTTTTCGATCTTCTTGTTTCCGGCCTTTCCGTTCGCGAGAATTACCGCCATGTCGTTTGTCGAAGTATCTCCGTCTATGCTGAGCATATTGAAGGTTTTTTTCGCGTCTTCCGATAAAGCTTTTTGCAAAAGGACTGAGGAAATATCGCAATCTGTCGTTATAAAAACGAGCATCGTCGCCATATTCGGACATATCATGCCGCTTCCTTTGGCGATCGCTCCGAGACGGCAGGCTTTTCCTCCCACCTCAAAGGCTACCGCCGCTTCTTTTTTTACGGTATCTGTCGTCATTATCGCTTCGGCGGCGGAGCGGCTTCCCTTATCCGAAAGCGATGATATCAGAGAAGGTATCCCGTCTTTGAACGGGGCTATATCCAGAGGTTGTCCTATTACTCCCGTGGAAGCCACGACGACGTCTTCTTTTTCTATTCCCAGCCCTTCCGCCAGAAAGGCGGCGGCGCTCTCCGCTATCTCTATGCCGTTTTCGTTGCAGGTGTTGGCGTTTCCGCTGTTACAGATTATCGCCTGAGCTTTTCCGTTTTCAAGATGCTTCCTCGTTACTGTGAGAGGCGCGCCTTTAACGATATTTGTCGTGTATATTGCCGCCGCGGCGGCCGGAATCTCGCTGTAAATTAAGGCGAGGTCTTTTTTTTCTTTGTTTTTCCTTATTCCGCAATGCACGCCGCTCGCTTTAAACCCCTTCGCCGCGCATATTCCGCCCGGAATTATCTTTATCATGTTTTGTCCTCCTCTGTGATAAGCCCGGTCGTTTCGTCGATTCCGAGCAGTATGTTCATGTTTTGTATCGCTGAGCCGGAAGCTCCTTTCCCCAGATTATCAAATCGGGAGACAAGAACAAATCTTTCCTCATTTCCCAGTACGGAGATCTCCATATCGTCTCTGCCGCTCATCGCGGCGGCGGAAAGAAAGCCGTTCTCGTCGGGGTTTTCTTTATATCTGACAATTGTTCCGTCGTAATATTTTTTGTATATATCGACTATCTCTTTTTTTTCGATTCCGACGGTTCGAGCCGAAAGGGGGACGGAAACTTCCATACCGCTGTAAAAATCCGCGACTATCGGACAAAATATAGGCTCGTTTGTCAAACCGGCTATTTTAGTCATTTCCGGCAAGTGTTTATGTTTCTGAGACAGAGCGTATTGTCTCGGGGCCGAGAATAGATTCGGCCTCTCGGGCGATTCGTATTCTTCTATCATTTTTTTCCCTCCCCCGGAATACCCGGTTAGGGAAAAACAGGAAAGAACGATATCTTTCGGCAACGCTCCCGCTTCTATAAGCGGTCGGACCAGGGCCAGAAAGCCTCCCGCGTGACAGCCGGGATTGGCTATTTTTTTTGAGTTCGCGATTTTTTCTCTCATACCTCTGAATTCCGGAAAGCCGTAAATCCAGCCGTCTGAAACGCGGTGCGCGGTAGAGGTGTCGATAACGGCCGTATTTTCGTTTTCTATGCAAGCTACCGCTTCTATCGCCGCCGCGTCAGGCAGGCACAAAAACACTATATCAGCTTCGTTAATTGCTCTTCGGCGATATTTTATGTCCTTTCTGTTTTCTTCCGGCAGGCTTATGAGCTGTATATCTTTTCTTTCGGACAGCCTTTCGTTAATTTTCAGCCCGGTGGTCCCGGAACTGCCGTCTATAAATACTTTAAATACTTTCATTTTTTTATTTTTTCGTTTCCTTTTTGTTTTTTCGTTATTTTATTCGTTAGTTGTTACTTTTATCCTAAATTATTAATTATTTAATTATTATATATTGTCGTATTGTTCGTTATTTATTTTTGTCATTTTTTTCTCGTTCTTTCTTTTTTTGACAATTTTTTCTTTTCGTTTTTTTCTCTGCCGCCGTCTCGAATCATTTTTATATAAGATACGGATATTATACATCAAAACAACGAACATGTCAAGGGGGAGATGGATATTTATGCAAAAATACATTAATATTTCAATCTTTTGTAGTATTTATATACATTTATAAGAAAATTATGCGTATAATATGCAAAAAAACATATTGGTTTAAAATATTGTTTATAGGATATATGGCGTATAAGAACGATCAATATATAAAATTTAGCGATATAATTAAGTTTTCTGGAATTTTTTTTGTATTTATTGAATTATTGGTCGTCAATATTTGTTAGAAAAAAATTAAAAAATACATTTATCAGATTAGATTTATATTTGTTTTTAAAACGATTTCTATTGTATAAATATATAAAACGTTTAAAACGTTAATTTAAATTTTTTTTGCTATTTATGATTAGACTTATAACTTTATAATTTATTAGATTTTATCTGATGTAAGAAGAATATAGAAAAACTGTATATTGTGAATTATATCAATTATGCAATATAACGAATCTTTTTAAATAGGTTTTTTACGAGAACAATTTTTTTTCTTTTTATTCAAATCGGTAAAATGTAAAATATCTATCTTAATTTTCTTTATTTTATATTTTCGTTTAAGTTAATTTTTTATTTTTGACGAAAATAAACGCGAAAAAGCAAAAGGTGATTATTTCTTTTATATTTGACGATTGCAAATGTTTTATATATAGGATATATCATAGATAGTTTGTTTTATAAGAGGGATTCTTCGTATTATTTTAAATAAAAGTCTAGTTCAATTTCCTATAATAATTTTAAGTTATAAGTATAAGTATTTTTATAGGTTCGTTATAAAGTTATAAATATTTTATATAAGTGATAAATATAAGCGGTAAGAAAAATCAGGTTTAAGATATTTTGCTTTTTATTTGTTTCTCTGTTTTATTCTCGTCCCCTATATTCGCTTTTCAGAATCTCAAACATATCCTCAGGCGATTCCCTGCAATCGTTTTGCAACCACATCTTAATAATTTTTGTGATACCGCTTTTAAAAAATTCCATATGATATTCTAAAAAACGGTTTTGGAAGTATTTATGGGAGAGATTAGTGTCATACACTATAATTTTATAGTTATCGTCATATCCCAATTTAAAATAAGTTTTATATAATATCTGATTTTCTTTTATATGATGAAATAATTTCAAATAATCATGGCTGTTAAAACCGTTTTCGATTTCATTTCGGTATAATTTAGACAAGTTATCTTCAAGTTTATATCGAATGGAGTCGGCTAACGCGTAAATATCCTCGTAATTTGCGTAAAAAGTGGTTCTGTTCAGTCCCGCTCTTTTACAAATATCTGATATTTTAATTTGGTTTAAATTGTTGGTTTGAAGTATGTCTAGAAAAGCCTTTTCAATTTTTTTTACAGATTCTTTTTTTCGTTTATTATTCGGCGTGTTCATTGAAAAATCTCCTTTTCTTTATCTCAACATTTTTTATTAAATTGACGGTTGTTTTTTTATATTAAATATATTATACTATAATCACAATAAAAAAACAACTGTTGTTTTAATATTTTTAGGAGGAATATGATATGAAGAAAAGCAGTTTTGTCGCTATGATATTAGGAACCGTAAGCGGAATACTTTTCGCTATCGGTATGTGTATGGCCCTTATTCCTGAATGGGAGTCTTTTAATCAAGGCGTTATATTGGGATGTTTGGGCGTTATTCTCGCTTTAATCACTTTATTTTTATGGAGAAAAATGGAAAATAAAGAGCCTGTTAAAATTTCTAAAAAGTCGATTTTAATATTTGTTATCGCCATTATCGGAATTTTAGCTCTCGGTGTCGGAATGTGTTTTTGTATGGTATGGAATAATATGATTTTCGGAATTGTAATAGGCGTTATAGGTATTTTATTCTTGCTTTCTTTAATTCCGGTTATAAAAGGTATAAAAAAGTGAGATTTTCGCGAAAAGTTATTTCTTTTTTTTCAAAGACAAAAATTGGCGGGGCATTTATTAAGAAACGGAGTTCGCGGATAATATTTTCCGCGAGCGTCTCGTTTTTCGTCAATTTTCTATACGCTTTTTATAACGGTATTCTCGGAATAATGAATTTATCGTTATGGTTTATTATCATGTTCGCGTTTTACGGTCTTTTAGCGTCCGTTCGCTTTTCCGTGATATTGTACGCTCGTCGAAAAGACTCCGTATATGAGGATACGGAGTCTTTTATAATAAAAACCTCCGGGATAATTATGATTATTTTAAGTTTTGTTTTGGCTTTGCTTGTGTTTCTGAGTTTAACACAAAAAATCGCGGTCAAATACGATACGATTATGATGATAACTATAGCGACATACACGTTTTATAAAGTTATCATAACTGTTGTGAGGGCATCAAAAAAACGCGATGATAAGCTCCCATTATTTTCTACGCTTCGATGCATAAGTTATGCCGAGGTGGCGGCTTCTGTTTTAACTTTGCAGCGATCGATGCTCGCCTCTTTCGGTTCCGGAGACGATGAGTTCTCGTTTATTATGAACGCCGCGACCGGTATGGTTGTATTTTTATTTATTTTAGCTCTCGGAATTTTTATAACGGTAAAAGGTTCGAGGAAAAATATAAAAATAAAGAAGGAAAATATAGATAAAAATTTAAGATAAAAGAATTTATTTAAACGTGGATTTTATAAATATTTGTGATTTTATCACGGCTTTTTCCCTTCTGTTTTTAATAAGAGTTCTATTTTTTTATTTTTGGTTTTTGACGTTGCGATTTAGATTTCAATAAATTACTTTATTGATTCAATATATTTAATATACAGGTGGGGAAGTTCTGTCTTAGGGAGAAGTTGCGGAGAGCGAATATAGGGATATTAGTACAACTTAACTTTATTTTAATAAATGTTATTTTAATAAACGTTATAAACGCCTGATGGATGTAGTAAATAATACTTAATAAGTTCAATAAATAAACATATAAAGACGACTCGGTTTTTACGAGCCGTCTTTATATGTTTTCATATTTTCGATTATTTTAATATTATTTTTTGCGGAAGTTGTTTTTTTATTAAATTTGCGATAAATGAAACAGCGAGGTTCCGATATTGAAAATAAATAAAGTATAAAAATATTCTTTAAATATTTTTTCGGTTGATTTCGAGTTTTTTATCTTTTTGAATCGCTTTGAGAAGCGGTAATATTATCGCCGTGTAGACAATCGCCGAAAGCAATGAGGAAACGACGCGCCAAACGGTGTCTCCGAAAACATAAACGAAGGAATAATAATGATTTACCACACTGTCAACATAAATGGCCAAAGTATTGAACGCTGTCACGAGTATGGAAGATGTAATTATCGTTATTCCCAAAGGAATAATTTTTGTTCTTTTTTTGAACGCGATAAAGAGCAATCCCGCT
Organism: Candidatus Geddesella stercoravicola; assembly: GCA_904398665.1. Lineage (GTDB taxonomy): Bacteria > Bacillota > Clostridia > Oscillospirales > UBA644 > Geddesella > Geddesella stercoravicola. Next base: position 5,829 of record CAJFPG010000131.1, read on the forward strand.
GAAATCCCCCTTACCGCCGCCGGAAGAATCCAAAGGACGGTCGTCGCGCTGAATCCATATTTTAGCATTTGGGAAATAAAGCTTCCGACCGTTCCCGCGGCGGCGCCGTAAACCGGACCGAGCAAAAACGAAGCGAGAAGTATCGGAAGTCCTCCGAAAGTAATTTTAATGTTCGCCGAAAGAGATATTGCCAACATATCCAGAACCATATAGAGCGCGGCAAATATCGCGGCGAGACAAATTTTTATGATTTTGTTTCTGTTCTTTTGCATAAAAAATACTCCTTTCACGATGCTCTCGGCATCGCAGAGTATGCCAAAAGAGCCCTGAAAAGAGCAGCTTTCAACAGCGGACGCGGGAAAACCACCGCAGACACTGTCTTTTCGTCCTCAGGCAACTTCCCATCCTGAGGCACTTAACGCGATTTCCCCTACTCTGTGAAAAATTTTAATATTTCATTGTTTTCGTAATATCCGAAATAAGACAGATATAAACGAACATAAAATATTATCGCATATTTTTTATAAAAGTCAAGAGTTACGGAGGTTATTTCGTAAATAATTCAAAAATAAAAGTAAAGAATAAATATGAATAAAGATAAAGCGCAAATATCTCGGAAAATACGATACAATAATCGCGTGGATAATTGAATATACGTTAATAAGTCGGATATATTCGAATATATATGACATAAATATATAATTTAGAAAACAATATTTCGAAAAAATAATAGATAATATATTTATATTTTAAAAAGATAGTATTTTAAAAAGTAGTAATTCTAACATTTTCGATTTATGAATAATGTAAATATTAAAACTAAGAAAGAAAAGTCTTTTAATGTCCGCGATAATTTTTTTGAAGATTATACTTTTGTCGATTTGTTTCTATCTAATATTTTGATTAATCATGAAAAATAATTAATGAAAAGTAATAATTGAAAAGTAATAATTGGAAAATAATAGTTAAAAAATAATAATCAAAGTAAAGCTCAGAGAGTGTCAAAATTATTCGATAGCGGTTTTATTTGGGTTTTATGTTAAAATTATTTTTTTATTTTTATCTTCGCGAGTGTCTCTTACTTTTTATCAATATGATTTTCCGATTTTTGCGTGTTTTCAGGGGACATATTTAGATATTTTTTTTAATTAGGAGAAATCTCTTTTATTTTCGCGGAATCGTGTTTCTTTGTTTTTGATTTACGGTCTTTGGTTGAGCGGCTTATATGCGAATGCTTCGTTTGCTGTTTTCGAGAAATAAAAATGTTTTAATTATTCCTGTGTTCCCGTTTGATATTTAACGCGTTTCTTTCCTTAAAAAAACGTATTTTGACGTAATTTGAGACGATATGTTTGAAAAGTTGTGAAAAAAGGGTAAGAACTTTGAAAATTCCCTTGATTTTTCAATATTTATATGTTATACTGATTCGTATAATGTGAGATTGTGCCCAAAATATTTTTAACTTAGAGGAAAATATAACTGGACAAAGAATTATAAAGGTAAAGAATATATAAATATAACATAGAGATTTATAACGGAAATCTAAATAGATTAAATAGGTGGAATAAAAACAGAATAAGAATAAAATTATAAAAATTATAACGAAAATAAAAATTAATGGATTTTAAAGCGAAAAAGTGATTTGGAGAATAAAAGAACAAGAGTTAACAAATTTAAGAAAAAATCTATAAAAAGAAAATGCTAGCTTTAGGAAAACGTTATATTAACTATTTCCTGATTTAATAATCGGGTTTTAAATATAATTCAAATATAATAAATTAAGAAAATCAAAGAAAAATTTAAGGCTGAAAGTAAAAAATAAAATAAAATCAAATCAAACCAAGTGAAATTAATTAGAAATTTAATAAAAATAATATAAAAATAAAGTAAATAAAGGGATTAAAGTCGAAGCAACGAAAAAAAATTAAGAAAAATAAAATTGACATTTTTATATATTCAAGGTGTTTCAGGAGGAATTTAGTAATGGCGTATAAGGATTTTGGGGTCGATCTCGGCTCGGAAAATACCTTTATCTGTAAGAAAAATAAGGGGATAATAGTAAATGAACCGTCGGTTATCGCGGTGGATTCAGTATCCGACAGAGTTATAGCTATCGGGAGAGAGGCCAAACAGATGATAGGAAGAGTCCCTTCTACGATAGACGTTGAATACACAATTCAAGAAGGAGTTATTTCGAGCTTTGAGAGAACGGGCTTGCTTTTGCGAGAGTTTCTCAAACCTCATGACAGCGGTTTCGGCAAAACGCGTATGGTTTTGAGTATTCCCTGCCGCTCGACGGCGGTCGAGAGAAAGGCTGTTGAAGATGTCGCTCATACCTGCGGGGCAAAAGAGACGTATGTTATAGAGGAACCTCTCGCCGCGGCTCTCGGCAGCGGAATAGATATTTTCGCCCCGAACGGCAGAATGGTTGTCGATATGGGCGCTGGAACAACGGAAATCGCCGTCGTCTCTCTCGGTAGCGTCGTATCTTACCATTATATTCCGGCCGCGGGAAAGATGCTTAATACAAGCATAATAAATCATATTCGGAGAGTTCATAACGTTCTTATCGGAGAGCCTACCGCAGAGGCTCTGAAAATAAAGCTCGGAACCGTCGAAGACGTTGGCTCGACAGAGTTTATGATGGTCAGTGGACGCGAGCTTTCAAAAGGACTTCCTGTGAATATAGAGGTCACGTCCGAGCATATCAGAGACGCGATATATCCTTCCGTTCAAAGTATTGTTGAGGGTATAAGCTATACTCTTGAACATATAGATCCTGAACTTTCCTCTGATATTATCTCAAACGGGATTCTTATTACCGGAGGCACCGCTATGATGCCGGGCTGGACATCTCTTATAGAGACCGCGATAGGCGTAAAAGCCGAGCTCTCTACGATTCCTCTTGAATGCGTGGCGGCGGGTTGCGCGAATTCTTTCGACGTTCTCGACGAACTGAAAAGACATAACGCCATAATCTGACGATTTATTTCGTTATATTTTTTTGTGATATGTAATTTGATTTTTCGTGGAGAGGAAAAACAATGAGAGAGTTTTTCAGAGGGAAA
>CAJFPG010000132.1 GCA_904398665.1 Candidatus Geddesella stercoravicola
CGGGTTCTCTGTCCAGACAGGCGAAAAAACTTAAAATATCCCGTCGATATTGTTTTATTGTGGATGGGCTCTTTTCTTCGTACGCCAAATACATAATATAATCTTTTATTTTTTCTTTCATAGAATAACCTCCTGATTTTATTGTGATAACGATCTCCTGTTTTTATTCTTTTTGTTTTCTCGAGTTTGATTCTCGGCCTCACTATCATTATACAATAAAAAGATGAACAAATTTTTTATGATTATTTATTCTCGGCGATATGCTTTTGATTTTGTTTTAATTAAATCTGTTTTCCGTTAAACTTCTTTTAGGCCTCGGATGTTCGATTCTCGCGTTAAGACAGAATAACGGGACATTTTTTTATATTTTTATGCCGATACTCTGAGAAAATTATCAGTAAGATTATGTATATTATTCGGTGATTCATAAACGTTTTTTTGTTGTTTACGGCTTTTGTTTCTTCTTTCAGGACGTTTAATTTTATTAAAAGCCTGAAAGCCGTCCGTGAATAAACGTTTTTTTGTGATACTTGATTTTTATTTATAAATGTGATATACTGACTTTGCCAAACAAAATTTCATAATATTTTTTTCTCACGAAGGCAATGTGTTTTTTACTTTTATTAAGGTAAAAACGCATATGCTCTGTTTCTTCATACACTTGCTTTCTGTGAGATATGTTGAAATTTTGTTTGGCGACAAGTCGGAGCGATGTGTTTTTCGGCGCGAGGCTTCGTACTCGCGCCTTTTTTATTTTTTACTGATGATTTTTGAAAAATATAGTGAAAACGAGGACAATTTTTTAAGGCGTTAAAATATTATCGAAAGGAAGGGGTGTTTAATTAAATTTATTTTACTGCGGAATTTTACGCTTGTCGTATTTTTTTATGGGAAAGGGGGCCGGTTTTAATCTCGGAACCGTCGGAGGCTTTTTTGAGTTGTCCGATGTTCAATATTGAATATTAAAAAACAGTGAAAAAAGAAAATTTTAGTCAGTTGAAAGGGTGAAAATAAAATGAAAAAAATAATTTCTTCGTTACTTACGGTTGTTTTGATGTTTTCCTGCGTTCTGTCGTTTTGTTCCTGCGATATGCATTTTGGCGAGGAAGGGAAACAATTTTCAACGGCGAAAACCGCGTATAACGATATTACCATCGTTTATGAGCAAGTTTCGGCCGTTGTGAATATGAGATATAACGCATGGTATTTTGTCAATCATGAGGCGGAAAATTTCGAAAGCTCGGATGACGCGGAAAACACGGAAAACATGTACGACGCGTTTGCCGAAAGAGTCGGTTTGTCGAGAGAGGATTTATCCGAGGTTTTAGAATATTTGAACGCGGAAAAAACGTCGGATTCTTTGAGAGAGGAAGACTTCGCGGACAAAATCGTTGTAGGATGGACAGAATTGAATGTTGATAAAGACAGGCTTCAAGAAGCCCTTGATGACGCGGAGAAAAATATTGATTTGCTTACTATTGAATATGATGAGATAACAAAATATCGCACGTTGCAAAAGTATCATGATACAGTCGACGAGTATCTGTCTTTTGCAAACGATGCTTCCTATTATAATATAAAAGTAATGAGAGATTCTTATGAAGAACGTATTTTAGAGATTAAAAACGAGCTTCAATCCGTATTTGAATAATTCGCTTTTCTATATTTAATACGTCTTCGTCGCTAATGTTTCGCGATATTTGTCGGTGAATTGTTTTATAAATGAGTTTTCGAATCTCGGCGTTTGCCGAGATTCTTGTTATTATATTAAAAAATCTTTTTTTTATTTCGGAAAATACGGAAGGTTTTTAACTTTATTGAAAAATTTATGCGACTGCGATTGACAAATTTCAACGTTATTGATATAATAAAAACATATCGTCCGTATTAACTCTTTATTTGGGGGATAATCCTTACAGATATCTTTCAATTTCTTTTTCTGTGATTTTTCGCCGATATCGAAAGACGCGGGATTCAAGTCGAAAGTCGGTCGGTTGTCGCGGTAAATTTCAGATTGATGATTTTACTTTTTATTTTTTCTTCCGAAATTGAACGAAACGTCGGTTTCTCCCGAAAAAACGCGGGGGAGACGCTTTTTTTATTTCGGGAAGTCGAGGCGTACAAGTTCAGATTGTCCTTTCTCTCGCATATAACTTGAAAGCGGGATTTTTTTTCTCGGTTTTATTATGTCTTTGTTTATTTTAGTTATTTTAGAGAATATTTTTTGAATATGCGCGGATAGGTTTTGATAAATACGTATAAAATTTTATGATTTGCAAGTTGATATAGAATATCTTTTGTTTTTATTTTTATCCTTGCGGGATATTCGAAGTTTGGAGGTTTATATATTGCGCGAATACAGGGCGGGTATCGACATCGGTTCGACTACCGTTAAACTTGTTTTGTTGGATCGGGACGACAATATCGTGTACGGTCAGTATCGCCGTCATCAGGCGCATACTCAGCAGACTCTCGCGACACTTTTGCGCGAGGCGAGGGACGCTGTGGGAAATTGCGACCTTCGCGTGAGGATTACGGGTTCCGGTTCCATAAATTTGGGAAAAGCTCTCGGTATAGAGTTTACTCAGGAAGTTGTCGCCGTCGCGACGGCTTTAAGACGTGTCGCTCCTCAAATAGACGTGGCTATTGAGCTTGGAGGGGAGGACGCGAAAATAATTTATTTCGACGGCGGGCTTGAAGAACGTATGAACGGCGTTTGCGCGGGCGGCACCGGCGCGTTTATTGATCAGATGGCGGCTCTTTTGCAGACCGACGCCGCCGGACTTAACGCCGAGGCCGAAAACTATAAAGAGATATATCCGATAGCGGCTCGTTGCGGTGTTTTCGCCAAAAGCGACATTCAACCGCTCATAAACGACGGAGCGACAAAGGCGGATCTCGCGGCGTCGGTGTTTCAAGCCGTCGTGAATCAAACGATTTCGGGGCTTGCCTGCGGGAAGCCGATTCGCGGCTGCGTTGCTTTTCTCGGAGGGCCTCTTCATTTTTTACCGGAACTTAAAAAAGCGTTCATAAGAACTCTTCGTCTTACTCCGGAACTTATAGTTGACCCTGAAAACTCTCATCTTTTCGCCGCGATGGGCGCGGCGTTGGAAGCCTCTGACTCAAAGGCCGTCAGCCTTGATTCGTTGGCCGCCCGTTTAGAAAAGGGAGTTTCTCTTCGTTTTGAGCTGAAACGTTTGCCTCCGTTGTTTAAAGACAAAGATGAATACAGAACATTTTGCGAAAGACATGAGAGAGCCGTTGTTGAAAGAAAAGAGCTGTCTTCCTATTCCGGAAATTGTTTTTTGGGGATAGACGCCGGTTCTACTACGACGAAGATCGCGTTGATAGGGGAAGATGGCGAACTTTTGTTCTCGTATTATTCCGGAAACGAGGGAAATCCGGTAAAGACCGCGATCAAAGCGGTTTCTGAAATGATGAAGAAGCTTCCGGAAACCGCGAGGATAGTCCGTTCATGTTCTACCGGTTACGGAGAATCATTATTGAAAGCGGCGTTTTGCCTTGACGAGGGAGAGGTAGAGACCATCGCTCATTGTACCGCGGCGTCTTTTTTTGATCCGAGAGTCGATTGCGTCCTCGATATCGGCGGTCAAGATATGAAATGTATCAAGTTGAAAAAAGGCTCGGTGGACAATGTTCTTTTGAACGAGGCTTGTTCTTCCGGGTGCGGTTCTTTTATCGAGAATTTCGCGAACTCTCTCGGATACAGCGCCGAAGAATTTGCGAAAGAAGCTCTTTTTGCAAAAAATCCGGTTGATCTCGGAACCAGATGTACGGTTTTTATGAACTCGAACGTTAAACAGGCCCAAAAAGAGGGCGCCTCGGTTTCCGATATCTCGGCGGGACTTGCTTATTCTGTTATCAAAAACGCTCTTTACAAAGTCATAAAACTCGCTAACGCCTCAGATCTCGGCGAACATGTGGTAGTTCAGGGTGGAACTTTTCATAACCAGGCTGTACTCAGAGCTTTTGAGAAGATCGCGGGAGTAGAGGCGACTTGTCCCGAAATCTCAGGAATTATGGGAGCTTTCGGAGCGGCTCTGATAGCGAGAAATCATTATGACGGACAAAAATCGTCAATGCTCTCGATAGAGGATATATTGTCTTTGACATATACTTCTTCCACCGTCCGTTGCGGGAAATGCTCAAATAATTGTATGCTGACGGTCAATAAGTTTCCGGGAGGAAGAAGACATATAACGGGAAATCGCTGCGAAAAAGGTCTCGGAAAGGTCGATGAGGCGGCGAAAGCTCCGAATATGTTTGAGTTTAAAAGAGAGAGGATATTTAATTATCCGCCTTTGGAGAAGGAAAAGGCGTTTAGGGGAGAAATCGGGATCCCCAGAGTTTTGAATATCTATGAAAATTACCCTTTCTGGGCGGTATTTTTCAGGGAGCTCGGTTTCAGGGTGATTCTGTCTCCTTTTTCCGACAGGAAAATATACGAGCTCGGAATGGAGTCTATTCCTTCCGAGTCCGAGTGCTATCCGGCAAAATTGTCGCACGGTCATGTTCAGTGGCTGATAAATAACGGTATTCACTCAATATTTCATCCATGTGTTTTTTACGAGCGTCAGGAAACCGTCGGAGCTCAAAATCATTATAATTGTCCGATAGTCGTGTCATATCCGGAGAATTTGAAAAACAACGTCGAGGCGATAACGGACGGCGATGTTCGCTATATTCGACCTTTTATCGCCTTTACCGACAAGAAAACCGCCGAGAGGCGTTTGGTTCGTCTTTGTTTTGAGGAATGGGGAATTTCTTCGGGGGAAGTGAAACGAGCGGTCTCCGTTGCTTGGGAAGAACAGCTGAGAGCGAAAAACGATATTCGGGAGCAGGGACGTCAGATCATATCCTGGATGGAAGAAAATAAGAAGAACGGCGTTGTCCTTGCGGGGAGGCCTTATCATGTCGATCCCGAGATAAATCACGGGATTCCGGAAATGATAGCTTCTTACGGTCTCGCGGTTCTCACCGAAGACAGTGTTCCTCTTGATTTCGTCCCCGAACGGCCTTTGAGGGTTGTCGATCAGTGGGTCTATCATTCAAGGTTGTATTCCGCCGCAGAATTTGTGCGTAACAGAGACGATCTCGAACTTATTCAGCTTAATTCTTTCGGCTGCGGACTTGACGCCGTGACCACCGATCAGGTGTGCGAGATTTTGGAAGGGAGCAATAAGCTTTACACCCTTTTGAAAATAGACGAAGTAAATAATCTCGGCGCCGCGCGTATACGTATTCGGAGTCTCTTGGCCGCGATGCGAATGAGAAAAGAGCAAAATGTTAAAGCCGTTCCGAAGCCCGCCGTTTATCACAGGACAGAATTTACCGAACAAATGTTTAAGGACGGATACACTATTCTCGCTCCTCAGATGAGTCCGATACATTTCGATCTTGTTGAGCCCGTCTTTCGCAAGTATGGGTTTAACGTTGTTATTCTTGATAACGATAATCGAACAGCCGTTGACGTCGGATTAAAATATGTCAATAATGACGCTTGTTATCCGTCTATCGTGGTTGTTGGTCAAATAATGGAGGCGGTTCTTTCCGGTAGATACGATACTGATAGATTAGCGATAGCTATGTCTCAAACCGGGGGCTGCTGCCGCGCGAGCAATTATGTCGGGTTTATTCGAAGAGCTCTCGATAAGGTTGGTCTTTCTCATATACCGGTTATTTCCGTAAATGCTAACGGAATGGAGAAAAACGGAGGTTTTCGGGTTTCTCCGGGGCTTCTTTTCGACGCTGTAAAAGCGATCGTTTACGGGGATCTTTTTATGAGATGTCTGTATAGAGTGAGACCGTATGAAATAGTTCCCGGTTCAGCCGATTCTTTGCATGAGGAATGGAAGAAGATCTGTCTTGATTCTCTTTTAAATCCTGACAGCGAGTATAAATATAAGGACGTTTGCAAGGGAATAGTAAACGCTTTTGATTCTTTCCCGATAAACGAAAATATTCATAAGCCCAGAGTCGGAATCGTGGGGGAGATACTTGTTAAGTATATGCCGCTCGCGAACAATCATTTGGTCGAGCTTTTGGAAAAAGAGGGCGCAGAGGCGTTTGTACCCGACCTTCTGGATTTCTTTAATTACAGTATCTATAATAATAAATATAAGCATGAGTTTTTAGGCGCGAAGTGGTCTAC
>CAJFPG010000133.1 GCA_904398665.1 Candidatus Geddesella stercoravicola
AGATAGCTTATTGGGCAATCTTCCTTTTTTACAATTTCGTCGTCCATCATCATAAAGAGTTTTTTCGCGAGCCCCTTTCTGCGATATTCCGGGTCCGTAGCGATTCCTCCTATTGCCATCGATTTGAATTGAGCGTCGTTTAGATTGGACGTGACGATATTAACAGTTCCGTGACAAACTTCTCTTCCGTTAGATGTTGAGGCGGATAAGAAAAACGAGCTGTTTTTACGTTCGATTTTATAATCAAGATTGAAGTTTTCTGCTGTCATTGCATGCTCTCCCTCCGTTATCAAAAAAAGTAATGCCGTTTTATATGAATAACTTTTAAACGGCATACACAAGTATATATGAATTATACATAAATTTTATTTTTATGTCAATAACAGTGATTATGATTAAATATTAAATTATTTTGTGATTAAATGACCTCTTACTATATAATCATGTCATAATCATGTCGTTTAGGATTTTGATTTATATTTAAAGTCTCTTTTTTCAGCTTCAAATATATAATAACCGTTTTTTTCTCGTAGATTTTTACACCACCGAAAATAGATATAAATTTATCTTTATACCACTCTTTTCTTTTGGTAACCATATAGAATTTACCGCCAATTAAGAATCGATTAAACCCTTTTTCGATAAATGATTTTGCCACAGAAAAGTCCGTGTGATAGGGGAGTTGCTTAAAATTAAATTAAAGTCGGTTTCGTCTAAATTTTTATAAGCGTCATTTGGGATTATATTAACTCTTTCGACATTATTTAACTTTGCGTTTCGTTTTGCATATTGTATCGCTATTTTACTAATATCAGCCAAAAAAATATTTTTAGGGTTAGAAAACTTTGCGGCTAAAATTCCGACAACACCATAGCCACAACCTAAATCTAGAACTTTATCTGATATATTAAAATCTACAAATGATAACATTGCCAAAGTACCATTATCAATATATTTGGGTGAAAAACAATTCGAATTGCTTTCAAAATAAAGCTTAAATCCTTTTATAGTTTCTGTAATCATATTTCGATATTCGTTTGCTTAATTTTTTATACATATTGCGCCATATTATCTACTGACTTAAATCAAGGGACTAAAATCTATAAATTATAACTTTGTCGAAACTTTTATCAATATATTTGACGAAATATTTGACGAAAAATAATCTGAATTGCTTTCAAAATAAAACTGAACTCTTTTATAGCCTTTTAATCATATTTCGTTTTCTTTGTTTAATTATTTATAAAATAGACATATAGTATTAAATTATTTATTACTTCTATTATTTATTTTATGTATTTGTTTATTTATAATTTTTTTGTTAAATAATTCTTGATTCTCTTTCCACTTGATTTTTCTTAAAGAGAGAAAAACGAAATTTAATTTTTGTATAAAAAATATTGTTTAATAAAATATTATATTATCAGCAAAATATAAATCCTATTCATTTGCTTTTATTTTTAAAGTATAATTTTTATTTATTCTTTTATATCAATTACATATATTTATAATTACCTATAATTTATTTATAATTGAACAATTTTCGCGTTGAAAAGTTCCGCTTCTGTTTTGTTATGAGTTATAAAAATTGTGGTTTTCCCACGAATGCTTTTTTCAACGTATTTTATGACTGACAATTTTGTCTCTTCATCGAGTCCTCCGAAGGGCTCGTCAAGGATAAGAAGGTCATAGTCAGACAAGATAGCTCTGGCGATAGCGACTCGTCGCTTCATTCCTCCCGATAACTCTTTAACTGCTTTCTTTTCGTTTCCTTTTAAACCTATATCCGAAAGACATTTTATAACGTCCTCTTTTTTTATTCCGTCTCTCGCCGCTACTGAGGCGTTTGAAAGAGCTGAATAATTTTCAAATAGCCTGTCTTCTTGGAATACCGCGGATATTTTATCGGGTATGCCTTCTATTGACCCTTCGTCAGGTTGTATAAATCCCATGATAATATTTATAAGCGTTGTTTTTCCGGAACCTGACGGCCCCATTATGCATGTTATAGCGTCTGCGGGGATTATGAGATTAAAATTTTTAAAGACAGTTTTTTCTCCGAAATTTTTTGATATGTTTTTTATAATAATATCTTTCATAGTCTTTCAATTCCCTTAAATATAAATTTTAAGAGTAACGAGAATATTTTTTCAAATCCTATGCTTAAAATGATAATAATAACCGTCCACGTAAAGAGATCTGTTGTGTTCAAATATACTTTTGAATAGTAAAGTTCTTCTCCGATGGACCCAGACGGTATTCCGATAATTTCGGCCGCGACTCCCGATTTCCACGCGAGCCCTATCGAGATGCTGCTGGCGGAAAATATAAACGGTTTTATTTGCGGCAGCCATATGTAAAGCAGCCTTTTTTTCCATGAAAGCCTAAATATCGTAGCTGTTTCAAGTATTTTTCCGTCTATGTTCTTAATTCCGTTTAAGATATTCGTATATATAACGGGAAGTACTATGAGAAAAACTATTACGATTGATAATTGAGAAGACGTCAACCAGATAAGAGCTATGATTATAAAAGAGGCTACCGGTATAGATTTAATAGTCGCCATGTACGGCCATAAAATAATTTCGACGTATTTAAACCTTCCGGCTAAGAAAGCCAGTACTATCCCCGTGAGAAGGGCCATAAAAAAACCTAATACTATTCTTGAAAATGTGAACCAAACAGAGTTAAAAAATTCAGATTCCGTCCAAATCGTGCAAAATCTTAGAGCTACGTCGACGGGGGACGCCAATAAAACTTTTTGATTAAGCAGCAAAGCGGCTGCCTGCCACGTTAAAAGCGCCAGAACAACCGCAATTGCTTTCTGTAAGAAAGATTTACTTCTCCGCATAATAAAAATCATCCGCCGGAAGCGTTCCTCCAACCGAAGCGGGGTTTTGTTCGTAAAGAACTTCAAGATATCCGTTCATCGCGGTTTTCATTTCCTCTCCCGATATAAACGTGATGTTGCAGTAGGGAATAGCTTTTTGAGCTACGGCGGCGCTCACTATGTCGAATTTCTCTATAAGGGCGGCGGCGTCCTCAATATTATTGTTCGTATATTCGGTAGAGGCTTGATATTCTTTAAGAAAAGCGGAAATTGCCTCCTGATTCTCTTCTACAAAATCTTTTCTCGCCACAAGAACTCCTGTGATAAACAAACTGTCGTTTTGCAGATTATCCCATTCTTTGTTTAAATCTATCGCGATTTCCAATCCGTCTATTTGCGTTTGAGCTACCGTAACGTAAGGTTGAGGAAGCATCGCAACCCCGCTTTCTTCCACCGCGAGCGTCGATACTACCTCTGTCGGTTCGGTTTTCCATTCAATAGATACGTCGTTGTCTGGATCTATTCCGTTTTCTTCAAGAATATATCTAAGAGCATATTCGGGAGTGGATCCTTTTCCCGTCGCGTATATCGTTCGTCCTTTTAGATCTTCCAGTGAAGTGATTTCCTCGTTTTTATCCACAATGTAAATTACGCCGAGAGTGTTTATCGCTATAATTTCGATAGCCCCGTCGGTATTATTATAGAGAACGGACGCGAGATTTGCAGGAACAGCCGCGATATCAAGAGATCCTTGTGTAAGTTTAGGCGTTATTTCGTCGGCAGAACCGGCTATCGTAAACTCATAATTATTTGCCGCGGAGCCATTTTCGTTGTCTTCCATTATTTTTACAAGTCCCATTGATGTCGGACCTTTAAGTCCCGCTATTTTTATATTTGTCTTTTCTTCCGTAACCAAATTGTCATTGTCATTCGGAACTTCTTCCGTGGTTGTCTCTCCGCAAGCGGCAAAGAGAGAAAACATCATTATAAGTGACATAAACGTCGCAAAAATTTTTTTCATATTGTCTCTTCTTTCTTTAAAAATATTTTTATTATTCGATATAACTTGACAGTTATTTTACATTTTAAGTGTATCATAAGAAAAAAAGTAATTACATTGCAATTGCAACGTAATTTGTGAAAATAAATTGAAAAAAAAGGAGGTAAAAAATGTTATCGACACAATTAAACGAGTCTTTTATAGATATTTTATCGGCAAATTCTATTTTTAAGGGGATCGAACGAAGCGTTATCGGAAAAATAACGGCGTACGCCGGAGCTCATATTGAAATTTTTGAAAAGAATGAATATATAATGAGGGCGGGAGATTTCCCGAGCGAGTTCGGTATTGTTCTTTCAGGGGGCGTAACCGCGGTTGGGTATGGGGCCGACGGAAGGGAATCGATTTACGCGGTGCTTCGGACTGGCGATCATTTCGCGGATATTTTAGTTGCCTCTGAAAATAAAGAAAGCCCGGTTTCTCTTTTTTCTGAAAGACATAATACTAAGATAATAATGATACCATTTAGAGGCATAACAAAACCTAATCGTGAAATTTTTGAATATCAGAGCCTTATTATTCGTAATTTTTTTAATGTTATTTCTATGAAATATTGGGAATTGATGAAAAAGATTGATTACATGTCCGTTTTCCCGATAAAAAGAAGGACGGCCCTTTATCTCTCCGACGAGTCAGAAAAAGAATCAAATAAATGTGAAGATGGTTATTTTGCCGTAAAATTTGACAGAGAAGGTATGGCATCTTATTTGAACGCCGATAGAAGCGCTCTTTCGAGAGTTCTGTCAGAAATGAAAAAAGAGGGGCTTATATCGTTTAATAAGAATAAATTTAAGATTGAAAATAAAAAAGGGTTAGATGTTATTTCCGGGAAAATAAATATTTGAGAGAGTAAATTTTTTTTCTTTTGTCTGATTTATCTATTATATTTAATTATCTATTATATTTAATCGGTGATATGATTTTTATTATATTTGGTTTTGTATTATGGATTTTTAAGTAGTATTTTATCTGTTTTTGTTATTTGTAATTTTATTTTATTTTTCCCAACTCTTTATTGTTTATTATTTATTGTATATCTAAATTATTTAATTTTGCTTAGTTTCATCAATATTATGTTCAGGTAATATTTCTACTATTACGGAAGACGGTTTGAATTTTTTATTTAAAATTTTTAATCCAAAATAATAAACAATAATTAATGGAATTGCGATAAGAAAGAACCATGGATAGATTGAAGCCGCGAAGACGGAAATGAACAAAATAAATATTGGAAATAGAAAAACATACGCCAATAAAATAAGCGCCATTGCCGATTTATGATATTCAACCGAAACCCTATCTCCTATTTTTGCGTTTTCAAAATTCATCGCGCTTATTTCCATATCTCGTGTCCCGCAGATTCCCGCGTTAGCGCAACCTTCGCAGGATACCGGTCTGGATGTTTTAATTCTTGCTGTCTCCCCGTTTAAAGCGATTACTTCTCCACACACTATCATTATAAATACCCTCAACCTCAGATTTTCATTTTTTTTTAGATTTTATTTTCAATCATATTTTTTTATTTATTAATTTATTATTGGTGTCTTATTTTATATTTTTATAAAAATTTTATATGTTTTAATTATTCTAAAATCAAAATTTATTTTGCCGATATTTCTACTTAAATATAATTTATATCTTATCTATTTCATAGATATACTATATATCATATTGTTATAATAAATATGACGATTTATCTAACTTTATTTTAATAAATAAAAATGAAATAGATTGAATAAATATATCAGCGAGTAAATATATTAATTATAATTATGGCGAATTATAATATATGGCGAAATTTTGCAAGGAAGACAATATAGTAATGACTCTATACAGTCTTCTCTCCGGCGGCCGACTGTCAAAACTTCCGGAAGAAAGCTCTAAGCGCAAGAAAGAATAATTTAAAAAATATAATTTAAGAAAAAAATTAGTTTGGCAATAAAATTTCAAATTCACAAAAAAGTAACAATTAATACACGAAATGAGTACAAATTCATGATATAATCAAAATACTAAAAAACTATAAGGAGTGATTTTCTTGAAATCAATGAAACGTATAGTTTCTGTTGTCCTTTTGGTTGTAATGCTTTTTGCTTTTGCGGCTTGCGGCGGCAATGAGGAAAATCCTTCCGGAACATCAACCGGAGATTATGATTTCGACGGCGCAACGATTACGATTTATTGTGACGAAAATACGGGAAGCGGGGACGATAATGAGAATTTTCTCTCTTACGCCTCTTCTTCGGTAGAAGCCGAGACGTTACAAGAAAGAATCGCGCAGATGGAAGAAGATTATAATTGTACGATAGAAGTAACTACGGTCGCGACAGATATTGAAAAACAGGTTTCTTCCCTAATAGCTTCGAATAGCAAGGGCAGCGTTGATATTATTTTCGCGAGAAGCTATTATCTTCGTAAATGGGGCAACGCGGATTATTTGGTTGACGTCAATGAATACAGCGATATAGTAGATTATACCGACTCCTTCCGTTGGGGAACGAAAAATACTCTTGAACTTCTGACCTGTAATGGGAAAATGATAGGCGTTACTCCCGCTTGTTTTGTCGATCAGCTTCCTCCGTTTTATTATGTTATAGTTTCAAACGATAAGCTTGTTATGGATGCGGGATTTCTTGATCCAAACGTTTATCTTGAAGAAGGAACATGGAACAGAGATACGTTTATTCAGATGATTGATGAGTGCACCGATGCAAGCAGAGGTATTTACGGGCTTGATACCGGTGTTGAGACTTTCTTGACGCTTTCAATGCTTTCAAACGGAGCTAAAATATATGATGAGACGACAGGAAGAACGGGATTCAGAGGCACTGCCGCTGTCAACGGTCTTAGCTGGGGAGTCGATGTTTTGAATAATCATTCTGCTTCAATTTATCTCAACGATGATTTCCATGAGATGTTGTACGCGGGTAACGCGGCTCTTGGTACTTGCGACGCTGTCGAGACATCGAAAACTGTCGCTAAAAATACCTCTATTTCCGATTCTACAAATAACACAGGATTTTCTATTTTGAATTTCCCGTACGGTCCGGATGTTTCGGAAGAGGATGAGGCTAATGTCGCTTGCGGATATATTTCCACGACGCTTAACGCTCTTTGTATTCCTATCATAGCTTCCGATGTCGAAATGTCCGCTGTCGTTATGGAGACATTGTTCCGTCCGTTAGATATATATCCTGATTTTGAAAGTCTTAAAGCGTATTATAAGAACTCAATATATTGGGACGATAACGATGTTGAGCTTATTTACAGCCTTGCGGAAAAGGCCGAATATAATTACTGGGTTGAAGGTTTTTCAAATGTTTTGGATACGATTGCTAACAACGCTATGACCAACGGCGCTAACGCTGCTTTGGAATCTGTTGTAAATACTATCGATAATATGCTTACTCAAAACGGTATTATTGAGAATAAAGAAGGCTTCGCGACTTATTGGGAATAATTTTTCGGATGCCTGCCGCTTTATTGAGATAAAATTTATATTATTCGGCGTCTGATTTAAATCGGACGCCGAATTTTTTGTTACGGAAATTATCCAATTATTTAATTAAATTATTTATTATAAAGAAAATTTATTTATGTTCTTTATATTAAATTTTTGAAAAGACGTATTTTATTTGTTTTTTATGAAGCGTTTTGGCTATCGTTAGGAAAATTTCTTTATATATTAATGGCGTAATTTTTTATTGATTTTGTATTTCCGTTTTTTATTTTTAGATAAAAATGAAAGTTTTTTTACTCATATTTGTTTGATATTTTTTTTAGAATATAACTTTTTTGATTTGTTTAGTGCCGTAAATTTGATTTTAATATTATCATATCAGTCCTTCTCCTTTATTTTTTATATTATAAGAAAATTATAAACGATGTAAATATTTTAGTTATCTATGTTTTGGGTAAAGAAAAAAAAACTTTTTTCGGTAAAATTTAAAATTTTGACGGTAAATTTAAAACTTGAAAAATGTTATGTTTTACAATAAAACTTTTTTGAAGAAATATTAAAATAAAATTTTTGAGATTCGTTTTGTTTTTTAGATGTTTTAAATATATAATGAGTAATATTCAAATAAACTGAAAGTATAATTTAAGAGTATAATTGTGGTTTTAATAGAATTATATTGATTGTTTTTATTTGTTTGTATTGTTATTTATTGATTTATTTATTAAAATATTTGTGTTTTTATAGAATTTGTTTTTATAGCTATTTTTTTTGTTTTTAAATTTTTAAATGAGATATATAAATATATGTTAATAAATGTTTTAATACTGGCAATGTTATATAAATATCGTATAAATTATATAAGTTATTGTATAGATGTTATAAAGATGACATTATATATAATAAGTAATTACATAGATATAAAATATTAAATTTATAATGCTTAATTTTTCGTATAGCGAATGTTGAAAGAGGATATATGAAAAAACTGTTATGTTATTTAAAAAATTATATAAAAGAGACTGTTTTGGGCCCTCTTTTTAAATTGCTTGAAGCGTTGTTTGAACTTGTTGTGCCGTTGGTAGTGGCAAAGATTATAGATGTCGGC
>CAJFPG010000134.1 GCA_904398665.1 Candidatus Geddesella stercoravicola
AAGCGAATCCCGAATTTTTTGGCGGAGCTTTCCATTATGCTTCCCGAAAGTCCCATCAAAATAAGAGAATCGTCGATTCTTGCTACCCCTTCGCAGATCGCGTCGGCAAGATTCGCGTCTTTTGCCGCCGCGTTATATAACGCTCCGTGCGGTTTAACGTGCTGCATTTTAACGCCTTCCGCTTTGCAAAAAGCGTTGAGAGCTCCTATTTGGTACATGATGTAAGTTGTCACGTCGGAAGCGGAAACCGCCATGTTTCTTCTTCCGAAGCCCATAAGATCGGGATATCCGGGGTGGGCGCCTATTTCGATTCCCGCTTTTACGGCGGTCTTTACTGTTTTTGCCATCACGACACTGTCTCCGGCGTGCCAGCCGCACGCTATATTCGCCGAGGATATCAACGGTATTACATCGTCATCTCTTCCTATCGTATAAGCGCCGAAGCTTTCGCCCAGATCGCTGTTTATATCAACTTTTATACTTTTCATATATTGTCACCTCTGCTGTCGCTTCGTTAATTTTTCAGGGAGGAATTTTTTACGTCGGTTATAAACATATGTCCCGGAGCGTGAGTTATGGCGAATTTCGGTTTCGCCGCCGCCAGTGCCGCCTGAGGCGTGACTCCGCAGGGCCAAAAAACAGGGATTTCTCCGTCTTTTATCGTGACCGCGTCTCCGTAATCGGGCTTTGAAAGGTCGCGAATCCCTATTTTTTTCGGATCTCCGAAATGTACCGGCTTTCCGTGAACTCTCGGCATCGACGAGGTTATTACCGTCGCGGTTATCGCTTCTTTTTCAGTCATGGGTCTCATGCTTACCACCATGTTTCCTCGGAATATTCCGGCGGGAGAGCAGGGAATATTGGTATTGAACATAGGCACGTTTCTGTTTTCCTCGATATGTCTTACCGGAATGTCAGAGGCTAAAAGCTCAGCTTCGAAAGAAAAGCTGCATCCTATAAGAAACGATACGAGATCTTCTTGCCAAAAATCCACGATGTTCGTGCATTCTTCCGTCATTTTCCCATTCTCCCAAATTCTGTATTTCGGGAGATCTCGGGCTATGTCGGCGTCCTCGGCTATATATTTTAATTTTCTTGATCCTGCGTCGGAAACTTCGAGCAGCGGACACGAGGTTGGGTTTCGTTGCGCGAACAATAAGAAATCATAAGCGTCCTTTCGCGGAAGGATAACGAGATTTGCCTGCGCGTATCCGTCGCACATTCCGGAAGTCTGGAAGGTGATCTTTTCTTCCCTGATCAACTTTCGGACTTCTTTCGGGACCATTTTTCCGTAATTCATGAAATTTTTCCCTCCTGTTTTTTTGATATTTTTGGCGGTTTTATTATCATAAGTTATATAAGAATATGGGAGTATAGAAGTATATAAGTGTAAAAACGGCAAAAATACGAGTTGTTTTTTATTTAATCTTTTTTGCTATTTATTCATTTTGCTATTTATTCAGTTGTTTTTTCAGTTTCGCGAATCGGCGTCTTTTTTTTCTCAGTATTTTCTGCGCGTCCTCAACGCTTATTTTTTCAAACCGCAATTTTTCTCCCGGCGTCAGCTGAGCGCATAGCGGCATATCGGAAGAGATGACGGTCGCTATCTTCGCGTATCCTCCGGTTGTTTGTCTGTCGGCGCAGAGGATTATCGGCTGGCCGCTTTTAGGAACTTGAACTGATCCTAACGCTATCCCGTCGGAGATTATATCCGACGTTTTCAGCGGCTTTATAGCTTCTTTCCCGGAAAGGCGGATTCCCATTCTATCGGAGGCGGGGGTTACGGTATATTCCCTCGAAAAAAAATTATCGATTTCTTCTTTTGAAAACATATCGTCCTGAGGTCCGGGTACCGCTCTGAGAATCACGTTCCCCGTATTTTTTAAAAACGTGGAGGAAAGCCGTCTTCTGCCGAGATTTTTTATTTCGGCGGTTTTTTCGGTCGGCAAAATGTCGCCGCTTTTTAAAGGTCTTCCGTGAAAGCCGCCGATTCCGATCTTGATAAAAGTTGAACGGCTTCCCATTTCCTCTCTTACGGCGACGCCGCCTCTTATGGAAAGATACGCGCGGCAGCCCTCAGAAATAGGTCCGACGGTTAGGTAATCCCCCTTGTTTAATTTTAAAGCTCTGTATTCTTCCGCTTTTTCTCCGTTGATAAAAACGTCCGCTTTCCCTCCCGTGACCGCTATTGTTATATCGTCGCAGGCGAGAGCCGATATCCCGAGAAGGGTCATCTCTATTACAGCGGCCTCCTCATTGTTTCCTACAAGGAGATTCGCGATATACATAGAGTCTTGGTCCATGGCTCCGCATTGGGAAAATCCCGAAGCCATATATCCTCTGATACCGCGGTCCTGAACGGTGGATAAAAGCCCCGGAATAATTATTTTAAGAGCGTCCATTCCGTACGGCCTCCTTTATTATCTTGTGGATATATTTTCCTTCTTCGACTTCTTTTTCGATTTTGTCAAAAGTTTCTTTGTCTATTCTTTTAAAACGAATATATTCTCCGCTTTTGTAAAGTATCGGGTCTTTTCTCCTTTTGTCGAAAGGCAGGACGGGAGTTTTTCCTATCAATCGCCAGCCTCCGGGAGAGGCGAGCGGATAGATCCCCGTTTGATTTCCGCCGATTCCGACGCTTCCCGCCGGTATTTTCGTTCTCGGGGTTTCAAGGCGAGGGGTTTCTATTCTTTTGTCCAGTCCTCCGAGATACGCGAATCCCGGCAAAAAACCGAGCATATATATAAGGTAATCTGTCCCCGTGTGTATGGAGATCACTTCTTCTGTCGAAAGTCCGTTTATTTTAGCCACGTCTTTGAGGTCTTCCGCGAATTCTCCCTCGTAGCACACCGGAATTTCGTGTATGGTTTTTTCATTGTCGGTATCTTTTATTTCAGACGCTGTCTTCACTGATTTTTTGATAAAGGAGACAATGCTTTTGTAAGAGAGTTGTCCCGGGTCGTACAATATCGTCAGAGAGCGGAAAGTGGGAATTGTTTCCGATATGCCTTTTTTCCCGGAAGCGTTGATTACCGCGTCAAGATTTTTTACCGCTTTTCCCGTCGCCGGAGATATTTCTTTCCCCAGCTCTACCGTTACCGCGGCGTCCCCGCAGTTTAAAATCCTTATATCCGTATCCATATATACGCCTCTTTTGTATTCGGGCAATCCGATACGAAGCGAATGACAAGACCGGTTTCGGGTTTGTATCGGCGCGGCATACGCGTTCGTAATCGGGAAAGCCCCGTAAGTTTTAAAAATAAGTTTTCCGGTACGTCAGTACCGGAAATTGTGTGAAAGTGACGGAAGAAAGGAAGAAGATCG
>CAJFPG010000135.1 GCA_904398665.1 Candidatus Geddesella stercoravicola
CAAAAAAATCACTCTCCTATGTGAGATTATCTTTTCCCGGAATTCCTTTTATATGCATTTTTGTAAGACTTTGAGTTTATTTTTGATGATAATCGTAAGTCTCTTAAATAATAATGGTGTTTTTTTTAAGCGTTTTGAAGATGTTCATAATTTTTCTCTTGAATTTTTTTTCTCTATAATATATAATAAATATATATTTAAGAGTAATATTGCGAACTTTCGCGGTATTTCGCGGTATAAAAATCAGCTTAATGCCGTAATCGTATTATTTATCATACAAAAGAAGGAAATTAAACATGGGAAACGAAAATGAGTTTTTAAAACTTCGTCGAGAAATTTTAGATGACGAGTTCGGTTATTTAAATAAAGAACAACGCGCGGGAGTCTTTAATTGTGACGCTCCGCTTTTGATTCTCGCGGGGGCGGGGAGCGGAAAGACTACCGTTGTCGTAAGTAAAATAGGATATCTCATGAAATACGGGAATTCTTATTTCTCAAACGGAGTCCCTGAAAATTTGGAAAAAGACGATATTGTTTTTTTAAAGAAAGCACTTAAAGATAAATCTCTCAGAAAAGGAGAGCGATTTTATTCCCTTATGGCCGATTCTCCTGTAAGGCCGTATAATATTTTGGCTATTACTTTCACAAATAAGGCGGCGGGAGAAATGAGAGAACGGATCGAGTCAAGATACGGAATTGATACGAAGACGTTGTGGGCGCAAACTTTTCATTCGACCTGCGTTAAAATTTTGAGGGCTTTTATTTCTAAAATAGGTTACGAATCTTCTTTTTCTATTTATGATGATTCCGATTCTGTAAAACTTTTGGACGGGATAATAAAGAAATTGAATCTTTCGGAAAAATATAACGCTAAAACCGCGGCGTCTTTTATCTCAAAAGCTAAATGCGCTTATCAGACGCCTGAGGAATTTGAAAAAGATTTTAACGATCCGATTTTTTCTTATATGCCGAAAATATACAAGATGTATCAAAAGGAGCTTAAAGCCTCTAACGCTCTTGATTTTGACGATTTAATCTTTTGCACCGTAAAACTTCTTTCGGAATGTCCGGATGTCGCGGAAAAAATTAATCGACGTTTTAAATATGTGCTTGTGGACGAGTATCAGGATACCAATCCGTTGCAATATCGGCTTGTTTCTTTATTGTCAAAAGGCGGGAAAATATGCGTCGTAGGGGATGATGACCAGAGTATTTATAGGTTTATGGGGGCTCATGTGGGTAATATCCTTAATTTTGAGAGAGATTTCCCCGGAGCTAAGGTTGTTCGTCTCGAACAGAATTATCGCTCGACGCAACCTATTCTTTCGGCGGCGAACGCGGTTATAGCTAATAATACCAAGCGTAAAGGTAAAAATTTGTGGACCGACAGAAAAGATGGGGATAAAATAGTTTTTCATACATTTTATAATCAGCAAGAAGAAGGAAATTTTATTTGTAAAACTATTCTTGACGGTCTTTATCAAGGAAAAAAATACAGCGATTTTTGCGTTCTTTACCGTGCTCGTTCCCAGAGTCACAGTATTGAGATGGCTTTAAAGGGTAATGGTATCCCGTATAAAGTTTTTGGCGGGCAGGCGTTTTTTAAGAGAAAAGAAGTTCAGGATATGATGGCGTATTTAAACGTAGTGAATAATCCTTACGACGAGACCAGGCTTCGCAGAATAATAAACGAGCCGAAACGGGGAATAGGGGATACTACCATTGATAAAATCACCTCCGTTTCTTTGAGAGAAAATATCCCGATGTATTCGGTAATGCTAAACGCCGCGAGCTATCCTGAATTGTCGTCTTCCGCGGACAAATTAAACGCTTTTTGTTCTAAGATTGAAGATTTCAGAGCTTGCGGGGAGTCGATGTCTATATCCGAACTTTTCGAGTATATGTATTTAAACATCGGTTATGACGATATGCTTAGAAAAAATTTTGTTCAAAGCGAATATCAGTCACGTCGTGAGAATGTGTTAGAGTTGCTTTCTTCTATAAGGCAGTTTGAGGAGGAAAACGATTCTCCGACTCTTATGGGATATCTTGAGCAGAGCGCTCTCATATCGTCTGTCGACGATATGGAGGAAAATCCGGAGTATGTCACGCTTATGACGATGCACTGCGCGAAGGGTCTTGAATTTGACACCGTTTTCATCTCAGGTTTTGAAGAGGGGCTTTTCCCTTCCGAAAGGTCTGCGATGGAAGACGGCGGAATCGAGGAGGAGCGACGTCTTTGTTATGTCGCGATAACCAGAGCTAAACGTAAGCTTTACATAACATCCACAAAGAACAGATTGTTGTACGGAAGAATAATGAATAATATTCCGTCTCGTTTTCTTGACGAGATTCCGGACGATTTTATTGAAAAACATTTGGTTTCCGCCGACATGAGGCGTTATGAGGAATTTGAGAAAGAAAGACATGAAAAATCATCGCGTCAGAAGAAAGCCTTCTCAATTATGAACGGGTCTTTCGGTCGTTCGAGTGTCGATTTGGCGGCGAAACCGTCAGTGAAATTTAAGCCCGGACAAAGAGTTTATCATAAGGTTTTCGGAGACGGCACTGTGGTTTCCGTCGTAAATATGAGTTCGGATTCAATGCTCGAAGTCGCTTTTGATAAGGTTGGAACAAAAAAACTCATGTCAAATTATGCGAAACTGGATATAAAGGAGTAAACGCATGGATACGAATACAATAATTATCCTTTCTGTTTGTATCTTTTCCGCTATCGTTTCTTTGATTTCTTTAATAGTTATTTTTTCATTGAAAAAAAGCGGCGGAGATTCCGGGACCGAAAAAGTTTTTCGGCGAGAGACCGACGGATTGAGGCGGGATATGTCCAATTCGTTTTCAGAGATAAGAAATGAGCTTAACGGGCGATTTGACAGTATAAGGGACAGCATGTCCACGTCTCTTAACGACGGGCTTAAAGCCGGGAACGCCATTCAGACAAACGCTCTGTCTAAGTTGTCTCAGGAAATTAACGAGACGATAAAAGGTATGGACGGACGAATAAACGAGCTCCGGGCGGCTCAGGAAAGAAAGTTGGATTCTATACGCGAGGTTACGGAGAGAAAACTTTCGGATTTGCAAAAGGGAAATCAGGAGAAACTGAACGAGATTCAGAGCGCCGTCGATGAGAAGCTTCAAAAAACTCTCAACGAACGAGTCTCCGAATCCTTTAAAATAGTCAGCGAGCAGCTCGAGCAGGTATATAAAAGTATGGGAGAAATGCATAATTTAGCGGCTGGGGTCGGAGATTTGAAAAAAATTCTCTCAAACGTCAAAACAAGAGGTATTTTCGGGGAAATACAGCTTTCTCGTATTCTCGAACAGATACTTACTTCCGAACAATATTGCGTCAATGTCGCGACAAAGCCTGGTTCTTCTGACCGAGTAGAGTTCGCGGTTAAACTTCCGGCGAAAAATCCTTCCGACAAAAACGTTCTTTTGCCCATAGACGCGAAATTTCCGATGGATCATTACAACGCTCTGCTCGATGCTTCCGAAACGGGAGAGAGGGATCTCATAGACAGGGCGGACAGGCTTTTTGAAAGCTGCATTAAAAAGAACGCGAAAGATATTCGCGATAAGTATATTGATCCTCCGAACACCACTGATTTCGCGATAATGTTTTTACCTACCGAGAGCCTTTACGCCGAGGTCGCGAAAAGAGGGGCTCTCACAGAGGAGATAGCGAGAGTTTACAACGTCAATATTGCGGGCCCTTCTACTATATCGGCTCTTCTTAACAGTTTGCAAATGGGTTTCAGAACTCTCGCGATAGAAAAACGTTCTCACGAGGTTTGGAATATTCTTTCGGCCGTAAAAACGGAATTTGAGACTTTTTCGGGTGCTTTGGCGAGCGTTCAAAAACGCTTAAAATTGGCGGATGACGATCTCGATAAACTTGTCGGGACCCGAACGAGGCAAATGATGAGAAAATTAAGGGATGTTCAGACTCTTCCGTCCGTCGACGCCGCGAAAAATATTATAGGCGACGGGGATTATGAGTCGGATTTGAGCGAGGATGACGATGTCGAGTAGTTTTGAAAATTTTAAGGAAAGAATCGTCTACTTGGATAACGCCGCTACGACTAAGCCTTCTGACGTCGCTATCGCGAAATCGGAAGAGATGATGAAAAAATTTTACGCGAATCCATCTTCTTTACACGGCGCCGGAATCGCCGCGGAGAGAGAAGTTGAGGCCGCGAGAGAAATAATCGCTTCCGCGATGGGAGTGCCATCCGATTGTTTGTACTTTACTTCCGGAGGCACAATGTCCGATAATATAGCGATAAGAGGGTATCTTGCCTCAAAAAAGGGCGGCAGAATTATAACTTCTTCTTTTGAGCACCCGGCGGTTATGGAATGTTTTAAATCGCTTGAAAAC
>CAJFPG010000136.1 GCA_904398665.1 Candidatus Geddesella stercoravicola
GCTAACACCTCTGAGGCTAACACCTCTGAGGCTGACGGCGGCTAAAACTCGGAGGATAGCGCTTCAAGTATTATATGGCGGCAAAATACAAATATTATATAATATATCGAGTAAAGACTTCCTTCGGGTCGGCAATAAACGAAGGAGGTCTTTTACCATGAAGACAAAAACAAAAAGAAAGCGTATTTTCGCGTTCTTTATTACAATCGCCGTAATTTTTACTTTATTTTCGTCGGCGATGTCCGCTCGGGAAATTACGGCGGACGTTTGGGACGGAGGCTCCGATACCTCTTGGTACGATGAAGCCGAGACGGAGTTCGTGATTGAGACCGCGGAGGAATTCGCCGGATTGGCGGTTATCGTGAACGGGGGCGAGAATCTTGCCGGAAAAACGATATTATTAGCGTCTGACCTTGATCTTAGCGGCAATGAATGGGTTCCTATCGGCTCGGGAAATAACGCCGCTAATTATTTCGGGGGAACGTTTGACGATCAAGGACATCGTATTTATAACGTGACAAGCGTTGAGTCTCCGATTTATGCGGGAGTTTTCGGTTGTATTTCCGACGGCGGTATCGTAAAAAATTTGGGAGTTATCGACGCCTGTTTTGAAAATCCGAATTATATCAGCATGGGAATTTTGGCAGGATGGGTCAATAATGCCAAGGTGACAAATTGTTATACGACAGGAACGATAGAGAGTTCTCATGAGACCGGAGGATTTCGTCTTGTGGGCGGGCTTGTCGGTCAGTGTTCCGCGGGAACTCAAATTGTCGGCTGTTATTCCACCGCTACGGTCAACAGTCTTAATATGGGCGACGACAGCGATACTATCGGAGGTCTTATCGGGCAATGGGAAAACGCTACCGAGGATGCTTTGATTTCAGATTGTTGGTTTGACGGCAAGATTGTTTGCGAGTATTATGACTCCGGCGTAGGAGGCATATTGGGCGCCAATTTTGATTTTTATGACGATCAGCCCGGAGTTATGATAAAAAATTGTTTTGTTTCTACTCTCGATATAGAGTGCGCCGCGCCCGGGAATATTACATGGATTGCGGCGGTAGTAAACAGTTCGGTTTCGAATTGTTATTGGCCGGAGGTTTCTGAGGGCGAGAACCGGTACGCGGCGGTAGTGAAGCTCGTGGTGGATTGGAGTCTCGGAACAGCAGCGGCGGATCCGGATTTTGATGAAACTGTTTGCGGCGAGCCTGTCGTCGATTTTACTTCTGAGGAACTTCTTGTTTCTTTGCGTGAGAACGCCGAGGAAGGCGTTGAATGGACCATGGGTATTAATAATCCGGTTTTCGATTGGGATGAACTTAATATTTCTGCGGACTACTCCGCTGTCGAAGAGGCTTTGGCAAAAGTTCCCTCCGATTTGAGTATATATACGGACGAGACAGTTGCGGCTTTAAACGACGCTGTCAATAATGTTGTCGAGGGCAAGAGCCAAGCGGAGCAGTCGGAGGTTGACGCCATGGCCGCCGCTATTAACGCCGCGGTTGAGGCTTTGGAATATAAGCCCGCGGATTACAGCCGAGTTGACGAGGCTATTTCTCAGGCGGAATCTCTTGATAAAAGCGATTATAAGGATTTTTCCGCGGTTGAGGCCGCTATCGCCGCCGTTGACAGAGGTAAAAATATAACTGAGCAGGATATTGTCGACGGTTATGCCGTCGCTATCGAGAACGCTATAGCTTCTCTTGAAAGAATTCCGGACGTATCGGAGAATCCCGGTACGGGAGACGGTAATTTTTCTTTTTGGGTTTTCTCTTTGATTGTCTCGGGCTTAGGAATCGCCTTTTTAATCGCCTCTTTATATTTCTATGAAAGAAAAGCGAAAAATCGGTTATAATGAGATTATAAAAATCATGATAAACCATAATGTCTTAACATAAATCCCGTTTTCTTTATTGAGAAAAATAGAGGATTAGTTAAATATTATGTTTTTATAAATTATAAAAGGGCCTTGTATCTTTATTTTACGAGGTTCTTTTTTTTGTTTTGTCGCGCGTAGGTTTTATATTTTAATTAGAAAACAGCGCGGTTTTTTATCTACGGCGGAAACTGTATATTTTGTTTATTGACGGAAATTACTATCGGCGGGACGTTTTGTATCGCGCTGTTGCCCCCCCCCTCTCTCCCCTCATCCTCACTTTAGCGCCGATGGGTTTTCGGAATCTGATTTTATAATTTTAAGAAAGCGCGATTTAATAATTTGAAGTAATAATAATTTGAAGGGATTTTAATATCTTAAAGTTTATATTTTTTATTCGTTATTTTCTTGATTTTTTATCATTAAAAAATAGCGGATTTTGTCTTGTAGGCCGGATTGTCGGTCAGCGTCCCGCGGAAACTCAAATTGTCGGCGGTGTATTATAATTTTATTTATTGTTTTTGTATATATTTTATCGGTTATATATCTTTTAATATGATATTGATATTTTCGGTATCTTTTCTTTTTTTATTTTTTCAGTGAAATCGTTTTTATTTATTTTATCTGTTTAATTCATATTGTTTTTATTGCTCGGTCCGTGCTCGCTCCGGCGCGGGAACCGTTGCCGAGAAACCCGTTATATTTTAATTATTTACTTTTTTTCTTTTATTATGTTTTTATAATAAAGATATATAAGAATTATGTTTTTTGACGATTTTGTTACAGCTTCAAACAAATGACTGAAAAATGTTTCGGAAAGTTAGAAAAATGTGACGGTTGAGCGAAAAAACAGACTTTTATTTTATAAAAATCATGAAACTTTTTTGTGAATTTTTTCGATTGTGCAATTTGCACAATCGAAAAAATTCATATCGATTAATTTGAAAAAAGAGTTTTTGCAAAAATGCTTTTATTTCGCGGATATTTCTTTCTATTTCTTGTTATACTTGCATAACATCGGTTGTAAAATCGTCACAAAAAAGCAATTTTCTGCCTTTTTCAAAGGAAGTTTTCCCCGTTGATTATGTTGAAAACATTGTGGAAAAACATAAAAAAGGAATTTTTTGAAAAAAAACGTAATTGGAATTTCCTTGACAATTACGAAAAAAAACGATATAATTTATCATGCTTTGACAGGATCGGGGAGGGCTTTTTTCGGAATTAATGTCCGGAATCGGCGGACGATGAAATTTCTTTCCCGTCTTTTCTCGCTCCTGAACGTTATTTTTATATTTTGTTTATATTATTTATTTCTATTTTATTTATATTTATTTTTATTTTATCGAATATAAATCAAAATATAAATTGTAAATATCGTTTTGTTAAGAAAAGGAAGGTGTTTTTGCGTGCGTAAGAAAAAGACGACGTTTTGTCTCATGGTCGCCGTTATGTTCTCGCTTCTCCTTCTTTCTTCCTGCGGAAGCAGCGAGGAGGAGATAAGCGCCGCCGATGTTCCCTTTGTTCCGGTGTATACTACCGGTTCTTACGGCGAATATCTGCAAAATTACGTCAGAGCCACGAGCCCCGACGTGACAATTGACGTTGACCTTGTGAACGGTATAACTGCGTCCGAGGATATAAGCTACGATACCGTCAGCGGGAGAGAAAACGTTCTGATCTCCTCTGAGAACGGATATTTTGAGTTCACCGTAGACGTTCCCGAGGCCGGAATGTACGCTTTTAAAGTCAATTATTATCCTATCGAGGGTAAAAGTTCCGCTATCCAAAGGAACATAACTATTAACGGAGAGAGCTTTTATAACGAGGCGTCGACCGCGTCTCTTGACAGGATTTATGTCGATGATGTCGAGGATTTTTTTGATTATGATAATTTCTTTATAACGGACGCTTCAGGAAACCAGTCGAAACGTTCTCAGGTCGAGAGCCCCGAATGGGTTGACGGCGCGTATTTTGAGGACGGAACTCATTATTATAACGGAGCACTCTCTTTCTATTTGGAAAAAGGTGAGAACGTAATTCGTTTTTCTTCGGTAAGAGAGCCTGTCGCGATTTCCTCTTTGCAGGTGGTCGGGGCTCCCGAGACGATAAGTTACGACGAGTTTTTGTTGGAGCATATAGATTTATCAACGGAAGGCTCTGAGGTTATTCTTCGTCAGCAGGCGGAATATCCGACTTCCAAAAACGACCCGACTCTTTACGCCTCTAACGACAGAACCTCTCCCGGAACCGAGCCTTCGAGCGTAAGTACTATAAAACTTAACACTATGGGCGGAAACTCTACCGGCGACCCGAGATGGAGCGTTCTCGGTCAATGGGTGGAATATACGGTAGACGTTCCGAAAGAAGGTCTTTATAAGATTTCTTTCCGAGCGAGACAAAACACTCTTTACGGGGCGTTTGTCAGCAGAGCGATATACATAAACGGCGAGCTTCAATATGAGGAAGCCGAAAACGTTCAATTTAATTTTAATTCGGATTGGCAAATCGTGACCCCGACCGACGAATACGGCAGCAATCTTCTTTTCTATTTTAAGGAAGGGACTAATACTATTCGCTTTAAAGCGGTCTGCGGTGAGATGACCGAGATTATAAACGCGGTTGAAAACGTCGTCTCCAAACTGAATAACGACTATCGCAGCATAATGATGCTTACCGGGCCGTCTCCCGACCAGTACCGCGATTACGAGTTTGAGGAGGAAATTCCGGAGGTTATTTCCGACCTTAAAGCTCAGGCGGATATTTTGCAGAGCGTCTACGACGAGCTCATAAATATCCTCGGGGAAGAGGGGCAACAGACCGCCACGCTTCAAAATATTTTTAATCAGCTTTACACAATGTACGAGAATCCTTCCTCTCTCGCTAAATATTTCAGCTCGTTTCAGACAAATATAACGAATCTAAGCACCTGGCTTCAAGATATAGCTTCTCAACCTCTTGAAATAGATTATTTCGAGATATCGGAAAACGACGCTGAGGAGCCTGACGTCGAGGCGGGTTTCTTCGAAGGACTTTGGTATCAGGTTCAGATGTTCTTCTCTTCTTTCGTCACGGACTTTAACGCTGTCGGAGGTTCCGGCGTCGATTACGACTCGTCTGTCACTGTTTGGACTCTTTCGGCTCGCGACCAGGCCCAGGTATTGAGGAGCGTCGTCGACTCTCTGTTTATTTCGCAGTATGAGACGAACGTAAATATCTCGCTTGTCCCGACCGGAGCCCTTCTGCCGTCTATCCTCGCGGGAAAAGGTCCTGACGTGGCTCTCGGAATCTCTTCCGAGGACGTCGTGAACTACGCCGCTCGAAACGCTTTGGAGCCTCTTAACGGATACGAGGGCTTTGAGGAGGCGAAGGACAGGTTTGTAACCGGTATTATAGACGATTCTCTGTCTCTTAAACTCAATGAAAACGAGACTTACGCTTACGCTCTTCCCGAGGCGATGCCTTTCGGAATGATGTTTTATCGTACCGATATCTTAGAGGAGCTCGGAAGAGAAGTTCCGACGACGTGGGATGAGGTTTATGACCTGATTCCTTTGTTGCAGAAACGTTATATGGAGTTCGCTCCGCCCGATTACAGCATACTTTTGTATCAGTACGGAGGCCAGTATTATAAATATGACGGCGAGGCTACCGATATAGACAGCGAAAACGGAATTAACGCCTTTATCGCTTATACCGACTTTTATACGAATTATAAAATCCCCGTGACCTTTGATTTCGCGAACAGGTTCAGAAGCGGGGAAATGCCGATAGGAATCACCGAGCTTTATACTTTCTATAATAAGATATCAGTGTTCGCTCCCGAGCTTAACGGAGACTGGACTCTAGCTCCGGTTCCGGGCGTCGTTCAGGAAGACGGGACGGTAAACAATACCGTGGTCGCCCAGTATACCGACGGAACGGGCGTAACTACGAAAACCACCGCCGCGGCGATAAT
This sequence comes from Candidatus Geddesella stercoravicola, assembly GCA_904398665.1. Classification (GTDB taxonomy): domain Bacteria; phylum Bacillota; class Clostridia; order Oscillospirales; family UBA644; genus Geddesella; species Geddesella stercoravicola. The sequence goes on from CAJFPG010000136.1 coordinate 5,835, forward strand.
TAAGGCTTCCGAGAATAAGGAAAGCGCCTGGGAGTTTATCAACTGGTGGACAGGAGACGACGCTCAGACAGAGTTCGGCCGCGAGATAGAAAGCGTTTTGGGGTCTGCCGGACGTTATAACTCGGCAAATAGAACCGCCGTAATGAATATGAACTGGACAGAGTCGGAGCTCGCGGCTATCGAGCAACAATGGGATTCGATAGTCGGTTATCCGGAGGTCCCCGGCGGATATATAATGACAAGATACGTGCAGTTCTCGTTTAACAGCGTCGCCGTCAACTACGAGGACGCCCGCGAGACTTTGCTTGATAACGTAAAATATATCAACGAGGAAATTATTTACAAACGTCAAGATTTGAAACTTCCGTTCTATTATGTGAACGTTGACGAATAAGGGGGTGGGGAATAAAATGAAATCAACCGAAAATGTTTTACGGCGAAGGAAAAAATTCAAAAACTGGGACTTGATAATTTTCATGGGACCCTATCTCATAACGTTTTTCGTGTTTACGGTCCTCCCCGTTTTCGTCTCTTTTTTCCTCAGCTTTACTAACTTTAATATGTTAGAGACTCCGGATTTTGTCGGACTGCAAAACTATATTAAATTGTTTTTGAACGACGAGGTCTTTTCCGGAGCGGTTCAAACCACGCTTATTTTGGGTATTATAACGGGACCTGTCGGATATCTCATGAGCTTCGCGTTCGCGTGGCTTTTAAATGAGGTCCCCGCGAAACCGCGTTCTTTTCTGACCCTGTTGTTTTACGCTCCTTCTCTCGCCGGAGGTTTCGTCACGGTGTGGACGTTGCTTTTCTCGGGAGACAGTAACGGTTATATCAACGCGTGGCTCCTTGAATGGGGAGTTATCACCGAACCTATAATCTTCCTTAAAGACACGAACTATATGTTTACCGTCTGTGTCATAATAATCCTTTGGCAATCTCTCGGTATGTCGTTTTTGACGTTTATCTCGGGATTGCAGACGGTCGATAAGTCTCTTTACGAGGCGGGCGCGGTCGACGGTATTAAAAACAGATGGCAGGAGCTTTACTTCATTACTCTCCCCTATATGAGAGGGCAGCTTATGTTCGGAGCTATCATGAGTATAACGAACGCCTTTAACGCCGGCTCGCTCATAACGTCAATATTCGGATATCCGACGCAGGACTACGCTCTGCAAACGATAATGAACCACTTGGATGACTACGGGTCTATGCGTTATGAAATGGGTTACGCCTCGACGATAGCCGTGTTCCTTTTCGCGTTGTCTTTCGTCGCCAATAAACTCGTACAGTTCTTGCTGTCGAGAATCGGTAAATAAGGAGGGGAGAAAAAAATATGTCAACGAAAATAGCGACGGTTTTCGGAAGAATAAATCCGAAAAATCTTTTTAAGAAATCTCCCCGGGACGAAGAGCCTTCCGTGGAAAACGGAACCGTCTTGCCGACGGAAGGAAAGGAAAATAAAAAGAAAAAGGAAAGAAAGCGTTTTCATTATAAGAGAATGAACAGAAGTCTGGGCGGAGATATCGCGTTTTTCCTGTTTCTGTTTATCGCCAGCTTGTTTTTCGCTTTCCCGATGGTCTTTGCTGTCAGCAACTCTTTGAAGAAAATGAACGAGTTGTTCCTTTTCCCTCCGACTCTGATAGTCAGAGAGCCGACTTTAAAGAATTACGCCGACCTTTTTAATATAATGGCGAATTCTTTGGTCCCGATGTCAAAATACATATTTAATACTATATTTATTACGTTCTTCGGGACATTGTTCAGAGTTTTATCCGCGTCAATGTGCGCTTATCCTCTTTCAAAGAGGAATTTCAGGGGCAGAAATTTCATTTTCGCTCTTTCCACTTACGCCCTTATGTTCACGCCTACCGCGGCGACCGTATCCAATTATATAATAATGGCCAATCTCGGCTGGATCGACACGTTCTGGTCCATCCTTATCCCGGCTCTCGGGTCCGCGTTCTCCCTTTATCTTATCAAAGGGTTTATCGACGGATTCCCGGATTCGGTTCTCGAAGCCGCCCGTATAGACGGGGCCGGGGAATTTAAGATATTTTGGTCGATATTGATGCCTTCTATTAAACCCGGGTGGCTGACACTTATAGTTTTCTCGGTTCAGGAATTCTGGAATACCGGTTCGACAATCTATATATATAAGGAAGAGCTCAAAACGCTTTCCTACGCTTTAAGTCAGGTCGCCGCCGCCGGAATCGCGCGTCAGGGCGTTTCTATGGCGATTTCCATCGTTATGATGATCGTCCCTGTCATAGTCTTCGTTATCTCCCAAAGCAATATTTTGGAGACGATGGCGACGTCCGGTATGAAGGATTAAGGGGGTGGCTGTAATGAAAAAATTTGTTAAATTATTTACGGTAACTCTTCTTATAGTTTCTATATTCGCGTCTTTGGCCGTTTCCTCGTCGGCTTTGCCGATAAACGACGATATGACCGACAGCTATAATTACAGCTATTTCGGAACGCAGCTTTCCGCTCCGGAAGCGTACCGTACCGCGGCGGTTTTAAATTACGCCGATCTGGGGCTCGGAAGCGATTTCGCTCCGGTCGACCTCCTTGTTAAAGGCGATTATCTTTACGTCGTGGACGCAGGAAACAATCAGATAGTTATTTTAGATAAACAGTATCAGGTCGTGACTACGGTCTCCGATCTCAGAAACTCGGAGGAATACGAGATTCCGGACGTTATAAGAACTGTCATAAACGAAGCGGGAGAAGAGGTCGCCGACTCGGCGATGCTCGCCGCTAACAGATATCAGTTTAACTCTCCCCAAGGTATTTTCGTCGACGACGCGGGGCTTATTTATGTCGCCGATACCGGGAACAGGAGAATAGTCGTCTGCAATACTGACGGCGAGGTTTTCAATGTTGTTCAGGGCGTTGAGGTTTCCGTTCTCGGAGACACCTATATATTCCAGCCCACAAAAATAATCGTTGACGCCGCCGGGGGCATAAACGTTCTCGCGACCGGAGTCAATCGAGGTATTATGGTTTTTGACGACGACGGGACTTTCCGTCAGTTTACCGGGGCTCCCAACGTATCGGTAAACGCGGTCGAATGGTTTTGGCGTCTGCTTGCCACGGAGGAACAGAAGGCTAATATGACGAGATACGTTCCGACCGAGTACAGCAATATCACCGTCGACGCCAGAGGGTTTACCTACGCTACTATCGGCACTTTGGATTATACCGCTTATCAGGCGGCGGCGGCCGCGGGAGACAGCTCTTCCGATTTCGGCTCTCCGGTAAAGAGACTCTCGGGCTCCGGGGTCGATATGCTGCGAAGAACCGGCAGATTCGCTATCGTGGGCGATATATATTATGTCGGGAATTCCTCGCCGAGGGTGGTCGACGTTTGCGTCACAGATTCGGATATATACACCCTTCTCGATCAAAACTCCGGGCGACTGTTTACTTACGGTCCTGACGGGGATCTGCTTTATATCGGCGGAGGGTACGGAAGCCAGTACGGAAGATTTCAGAGCGCGAACTCAATAGCCACGAGGGACGACGATATTATAGTTTCCGACGCTTCCACCAACACTCTCACTGTTTTTGAGCTTACGGATTACGCGAAGACTATAAACAACGCTATCGTGGCTCATAATTCCGGGAATTACGACGAGGCGGAA
>CAJFPG010000137.1 GCA_904398665.1 Candidatus Geddesella stercoravicola
AACGGTGAAGGCCTGCCCATTCCTGTTATATCGGGAGTCACTACACAGTCAGGCGAATATCCGGCTGACTGTGCACGAGGAATAACATTTTCCATCATCTCTGATGTATAACCTGTAGTCGAGCCGATCTTGATATTCATTCCCCGGAGTTTTTCGACGGTTTCGGTAACGCCATCGATAGGAACACTATATTCTGCAACGACCTTTGCAAGTGTATCCTCGAATTTTTCGTAAAGCATCTCAACATCGTTATCGTCCCAAGCCTTGCCGTATTTTTCTTTCCACTGCTTTGAAGCGGTTTCCAGTAAAAGCAGCGAACGGATATGTGCTTTCTTTTCCATTCCCATAGGTCCGTTGATCTCGCTGCGGCTGAGTTTAATTCCTGCCTCGGCAAATACTTTTTCAAATACGACCATTGGTGCGGATGAACCGTAATCAACGGTAGTTCCAGCCCAGTCGAAAACGACAAGGCTGATTTTATCAATACTCATTACTGTATTCTCCTTTGCTTGTTTTTGCTGTTTGCATATTGATTTTATCATATAAATGCAGCAAAAACAAGTAAAATGAAGTGAAACCTTTGTAAAATGTAAGTAAAACGGACAGCTCAAATATGAACTGTCCGTTTCCAAGTTTTATTCTATATTAAAGCCTTTGCTTTTATAATGTTTCTTTTTTTCTGTCGGAATATTATCATCCATAACCAGAATATCCACATCATCGGGTGCAAGTACCTTTTTTCTCGACCGTTTGCCAAGCTTGCTTGAATCCATAACAGCAATAACTTTTTTCGCTCGCTCTGCAAGAAGCTTTATTATCCCAAGCTCGTATAATCTGAAATCTGTAAATCCTTCTGTATCGCTGACTGCATTGATTGAAAGAAAAGCTATATCGGGGTAATATGCTCCGAACTCGTGTTCACACACGCTGCCGTAAGTGGAATTTTCAAGAGAATCGACATGACCGCCTACCGCAATAAGCTTTATATTATTATTCTGCATAAGTATGGATATTGCCGCAAGGTTGTTTGTTATCACCGTAAAGCTTTCTTTTTTCTGCGCAAGCTCCTGAGCCATAATAGTATTGGTGGTGCCGGAATTCAACGCAATTACCGAGCCTTCTTTTACATATTTCAGAGCCTTTCTTTTTCAAAGCTTTCGGCGGATTTTATTAAAATACTGTAATCTCTGTTAAGAGGTCATAATTTGTCAGTATTCAAATTGGGATTTGAAAGTGAGAAATGTTATGAAATATATAGCGTTGCTGCGAGGGATAAATATAAGCGGTAAAAATAAAATTTCAATGAGCGAATTGAAATCGGAGTTGGAAAAAAATAATTATCGAAATGTTTCTACTTATCTTAACAGCGGCAATGTTATTTTTGATAGTGAGATAGACAATAAAGAAGCCATAATAAAAGATATTTATGAAATTATAGAAAATAAATTTAATCTTGAAATACCTATTTTTATTATGACCGCGTTTGAACTTGAAGATATATTGATCAATAATCCTAAATGGTGGGGAACCGATAATAAAGAAATATACGATAATCTGATTTTTATAATACCTTCTGCGAAATATGAAGAAGTATATAATGCTCTCGGTCCCCCGAGAGAGGATATTGAGAAAATTAAAGAGTATAATAACTCTGTATTTTGGTCTTACGATTTAAAGAATTACAGAAAGTCAAAATGGTGGAGTAAAACAGCTGGCGCGGGGATAAAAGATAAAATTACGATAAGAACCGCCAATACTATGAAAAAAGTGTTGGAGTTATGTAAAAGATAAGTTGTAATTTGAGGGTTTTGAAAAAAACGGAGAACTTTTATTGAGTTAGTTTCTCCGTTTTTTTTTTGTTTTTTTGCCGGCTCGTTTTAATTTTTAATGCTTTAAGAATGTTTTAAATATTTTTTATCGACTCTTTTTTATCTATGTTCGGTGTAACTTTCGGAACTAAAAACATATTTTATAATGTGATGTATCCCAACAGAAAGTATAAAAGAAATTTTTATAACCAAATTGCCGATATCCCCCGCCTCTAAGGCGGAGTGGGACATTAAGGCTTTCAGTTGCGGTTTTAATCCCCCGCTGAAAGTCTGAGGAGCAAAACTCCCCGGCGACAGTTGAATCGTCGCGGCGTGATTAAGCGAGATTATCACGCTTCGCTTCGATTTAAAAGTCTTTATTTTCATTTTCTTTTTGAGATTATTTTCGGGATTCATCGCGAACGAGAATTTTATGAGCGTAAAGAAAACAAGCTTATAAAAGGAAGGAGGACGTTTATGAAGATAAATTGGAAAGTAAGACTGAAAAATCCTGTATTCTGGCTTACGTTATTGCCTACGGCGGTAACATTTATGTATACCTTGCTGGGGTCTTTCGGAATAGTTCCCTCGATCAGCGAGGATAACATGATGAATATTATTACGGCGATAGTGACAGCTCTCGGAACTTTTGGGATTCTTGTGGACCCGACTACCAAAGGAGTGTCGGACAGCGACAAGGCTTTGACGTACGAAGAGCCGATCGTCGATACCGCGGAGGATGACGAACTGTGAAGATATTTATTTCGGTAGGCCACGGGGGAAGCGACTTTGGAACTGTGGGAATAAACGGGATAAGAGAAAGCGATATAAATCTCGAATTGTGCGAGGCGATCGGTGAAAGGCTTAAAATAAACGGAATAGAATATATGTTGTCCCGAACGTCTGACGTCGATAATCCAAGGGCGGAGAAACTCGCGCAGATAGAAAAATATAATCCGGCTTTGGTGCTCGATATTCATTTTAATTCCCGTAACGGTGTCGCCGGCGGCGTAGAGGCGTATTATCAAAATAAGATAGCTATCGGCAAAGTTCTCGCGGCAAAGATAAGCTCGGCGGTAGCTTCCTGTCTTAAATTGCGAAACAGAGGGGCCAAGGTTAAATTGTTATCCGATGGGAGAGACTATTTCGGAATGCTGAGGAATTGTCCGTGTCCCGCCGTTTTGTTGGAGACTTGTTTTATAGATAACGCCAACGATATGAAAAATTTTATGAATAATAGAGCCGAGACTTTTAAAAGAACGTCGGAAGCGATAGTTAAAGCGATTTGTTCTCAGTATAAAATCAAATATCAGGACGGAACCGCGTCTTCCGAAGAGAAAGGTCGGATATTGAGTACGGTACAGACGGGAAGAGCTAAATTTAAAGTAGGAGACAGGGTATTGATAAACGGCGACCTGTACGCGAGCGCAAACGCGGAAAAAGCCTTGGGAAGCGTAAAAAACGGGAATACAACAGTCACGAGGTACTCGGAGGGGGCGAGACATCCTTATAATACCATGGGAGATCTCGGATGGATGGATGAGGAAAGCCTCACTTTGATATCTTCTTCTGAAAACGGCGGTGAAGCTATTTCAGAGGTTGAAAATCGCTGAGGAATATTTAAAAGGCATTTGATATATTGAAACAGAGCCGTTTTCTCAAACGGCTCTGTTTCAATATAGGCGTGGATAAAAACGATAACGATAGGGATAATTCCTTATCGGCGGTTTTTTGTATGATTGACAGTTGATTTTTGCAAAATCGCGTAAAAAGCGGTATATAAAAGTATCGCCGTTGAGTTGAATCTTATGAGTTTGGGTTTTAATACTTTTTTCAATTCAAAAAAAGTAATTGTTTTTTATAGATTTGGCGTGTTATGATATTACAACGCTTTAATATAAAATCTCATTGTTTTTCCTTTTTTATTTGAGTATTGTTTTGCCATTTCAAAGCCTAATTTCTCGTGCAGGGCTATACTTGCTTTATTATTGTCTTCCACACTGGCAAAGGCTATTGTATATCCTTTTTCTTTCGCGTATTTCAGCGCCGACGTTTCGGCAGAAAAGCCAAAACCTTTATTTTTAAACTCTTCTTTAATTTCCGGGGCACAGCTGATAATATGCTTTGAGTGTGCGTAAAGACTCATAAAACCAATTATCGTATCGTTTTTGTATACCGTTAAAAATTCAAAATAAAAATTATTGTAAGTCTTTTTTATACTTTGTTGTATCATGCCCAGTTTTTGTTCAAATGACATCTTGTCATATGAGGTTCCTTTAAAATCATTTATATTGTTAAGAGTAATCGGTTTTAAACTTATCACTTTTACTGTCTTCCCTTTACTTTATTTTGTTTTTTTATTTATAATAGTTTAGTACACAGAGCCGAAGATGTCAAGGCCGATTGAGATTTGCCGCGAAAAATTCCTTGAATGAGAGTGAAGAGCGGTAAAGATAAACAACGGTGATATAAACAACGGTGATATAAACAACGGTGATATAAACAACGGTAAGATAAACAATAGAAAAATTCAACTTAAAATGTTTGATTTTATGTTCAGTTCCGCGATACGGCATAAGGATATTTATTATTCGCTTTAATTAAATAATATTAAAAAAAATTTTTTGAGGTAAGCTATGAGGATATAAACATGAATATATAGAATATAAATCGGAAACAAGCCCGTTATTAACGTTTTAAATAAACATGGAAACGCTTCCAATATGAGAGAATTTTATTGAATAAAGAAAATTGGATGTGAGCCGTGGAAAAAGCGACGCAAGAAGCGGCGTAGTTTATATCATTTTAGCTTATTTGCCATTTTTTAATCCTGTTTAAATTTTAAGTAAAAAAAATATGGCAACCAAGGGGATATCTCTAATATATCAGTTTGTTTAACGTAAAGAGTCAGCAAAATGGATGCCTCTCTTTTTAGTCGAACTTTAAACCCGCGAAACGGTTAGCGGCGACAACGAAGCGTCGAGAAAAGGCCGTTAATCGGATATGGGCGGGGAGGGGAATGGCGTGAGCCTGACGTGTTCTTCTGTAAAAAAATTGCCGAAGAGATATAAAGATTTCGGCGACATGTGAAGACTTAATGATAAAAAACGCGGCTTTGACGCGAGCGCCAAAGCCGCGATAAAAAAGCCCCACACGCGAATCGCGTGTCGAGGCTTTTAATTGGAGCGAGATACGGGAGTCGAACCCGCCTATCAACCTTGGGAAGGTCGCATTC
>CAJFPG010000138.1 GCA_904398665.1 Candidatus Geddesella stercoravicola
AACTAATCTATTTTTTCTATTTTATAATCAGATAGTACTTTTTTTATTATATCGTCCGAAAAATCTTTTTTTATCGTAATTTCCGTGAAATTGTCCTTAAATATCGTGTCCGTAATATTTTCCAAAGAACTCAATTTATTTTTTATATCTTCTTTATGTTTTTTAAAGTCTTTTATATATAAAACTTTATAATCGATTCTTTCGATTTTAAATATTACCGGACGCGTTCCGTCGTTGCAGCACGCGATCATTATTTTATCGTCGTTTGTCCAATTTCTCATTATAGAGCCTCCTTGCAGCGCGGTATAAATATATCTGCTTATGCAATCCCAAGCTTCCGCGCAATGAGAGCCGTTTCCCTCTGTCCAGAAATCGGCTCTATCCCCGTATCTTTCAAATAAGAATTCTTGTCCGTCTTTATAAAACGGACATTTCCCTGATTCTGGGTCCGCGAGATATTTTTCCTGTAAATCTCTAAATAATTCTCTTCGTAAAACCGTTACTTTACATTTATGTTGCATAGATAAACTTCTTTATAAATTCTTTATAAATTAAATTTAGATTATTATATTAAAAAGATTATCATATTAAATTCAGATTATTTTATATTAAACTCAGATTATTAAAAAAAGTTTGTTAAAAAAATAAAAAAATCTCCGCCTCTTTTTTATTTTTAGATGATATCTTTTCGTCATCACTTTCTATAATTGTTTTTACATGATTATTTATTTTTGAGATAAACGTTTTATTAAAAATCTTTTTAATTTGTCATAAAATTTATAAAAGAATAATATGAAAAAGATATAAAAAGATATAAATATGTATTAAAAATATATTTGAAAACGATATCGAATATATTTGAATTGTATCATGTAATCGTGACAAAATCAACCTTTTTATTAAAAATTTTAAATAAATAATGAAATAGTGATAAAATTGTTATTTCTTAGCGTTAATTTTAATGTTACTCAATATTTGTATCGAGTCTTTTCTCTGTATTTTAGAACGACGAAAATCGATAGGGGAGTACGAGTCTTTCTCTGACGGACGAGGGAATGCTTCTTCGTAAGAGGGCGGAGGATATTTTGGAGATGGTAGGGAAGACTGTTAACGAATTCAAAGAACTTGACAATATAACCGGCGGCGAGGTTCATATAGGCTGCGCGGAATCTTATCAGATAAAATATTTAGCCCAGGCGATAAAGTCTATAAAAAAGAATTATCCGTTATTTCGTTATCATCTTACCAGCGGCAATACCGAGCAGGTGGCGGAGCGATTGGATAAAGGATTGATAGATTTTGCTTTCATCGTGGAAAGACCCAATCTTTCTAAATATAACTATATTGAAGTTCCGGGAACTGACAAATGGGGCCTTATTATGAGACGGGACAGTCCTTTATCAAAAAAGAGAAGCGTTTGCTTCGATGACCTTGTTGGGCTGGATTTGATTTGTTCGGAGCAAGGGATGGAGTTTGATATAGCGAGATGGTGCGGAGAAAAAAAAAGATTTTCTAAATCTTTCCGGTACGATAAATCTCGCTTATAACGGTTCTGTTTTTGTAAAAGAGGGAATAGGATATATGCTTTCTTTTGACGGTCTTATTGATACGGGAGCCGAGAGCGAGTTATGTTTTCGGCCGCTAAATCCTAAGCTTGAAACTAAGATGTTTGTAATATGGAGAAAATATCAGGTTTTTACCCCGATAGCGGAGATTTTATTAGACGAGTTGAAAGCTCTGCTGTCTCGGCGGAGGAAATCGGCTTTCTCTTCTTCTTTTGATAGCGATATAAATATGAAAGAAAATTATTAAGTGAAAAGAAACGGTCGATAAAAATTGTGGCTAAACCAAGATAAAATAAAAAAAGGGCGGCTTTCGTAAGGAAGTCGCCTTTGATTACAATATTAATATTAAATGTATCGTTTAATTTTAAGGACGAGAAATAATAGATAATTTCAAGAGTTGAAGTCCCTATTTTTCTCGAATTTTCACGGTGAAAAACATGAGAATTCAATCTCGCGTTAAAAATTTCTCGATAAAGAAAAAAATAAAATCAAATGAAAAAATTATAATATTTTTTCCATTCCGATCTTTTGGATTTTAAGCCCGATTTTCTCATAGAATTTTACGGCGTTTACGTTATCCGCCCAAACGTTCAGAGTCACGTTATAGCAGCCCTGTTCTTTCGCGTATTTCAATACATATTCGTAAAGCGAGGTGCCTATATGTTTTCCTCTGGCGGTTTCATCGACACATAAGTCGTCGATATATAGAGTTTTTATATCGGTCATATTGTTGTCGTTTAAATATTGTTTATGTATGCAGAACGCGTATCCCAGTATATCTCCGTCTGTTTTTGCCACAAAAACGGGAGAGTCGTTATTTTTTATTATTCTTTTCAGTTCTTCGTCAGTATATTTTTTCGCGCCTTTTTTGAAAATATCGGGACGAGCGTCGCTGTGAACTTTATGTACTTCGTAAAGTAGTTTGTTTATTGTGGGGATATCTTTTTCCTCGGCGCGGCAGATTATAAGTCCTTCCATATACTTTCTCCTTTTTGCTTGTTTAACCCAGAAAATATTCGGTTGTTTTTCTTTTTTTTGTTTTTTGTATTTTTCTTTTGCGGGAGGAAAGCAAAAGATTATTATAAAATTATAAAGCGGAATTTTCAGAGAAAAAACGGTATGAGATTTTCAACGGCATATTTTTATTTTTTCGCGATAAAGAAAAATCTTCTGAATCCAAGTATTGTTTTCCCTCCGTTTACGGTCGGATAAAGGGATAATGAGCGTTCAAATATTTCTTTTTCAAATTCTTTTCCTTTTTCTTCTCCGAGAATATCGAGATAAGGGCGGATACGGGTTCCTTTGACCCAATCTATCAGTTCTCTGTGTCCGTCGAGAGGATGATAGTATTTTATTTCCCACATATCAAACGCTGACGAGCATTCTGACAGTAAATCAAAATATTCGGTAGGAGTAAGCGTTTCATTGTGAATGGGATCAGAATTTTTTAACCCCCATTTAGGTTCTGAGGCGATTTCTTTGATAAGACGAAATAAAGGTTCTTCGCCGTTCATAGGTATCTGTACGGCTAAAATTCCTCCGTCGTTAAGCTTTGTCATCAACGCCGGGATCAGCGTTTTGTGATTAGGTATCCATTGAAGGCAGGCGTTGGAGAATAAAAGGTCGTATGTTCCCGTAAGAGTTAAAGCGTCGCAAAGTTCGAATCTTAGATCGGGATGCTCTTCTTCTGCCTTTTTTATCATATTGAGGGAGTTATCTATCCCGACGATATCGGCGTCCGGAAAAATTTTTTTCAGAGTCGCCGTGCTGTTTCCCGGGCCGCAGCCGATGTCTACGGCGGTTTTGGGACGCGTGGTTATTCTGCGGGCCAAATCCTCCGCCGGTTGGGTTCTCTGATTTTTGAATTTCAAATATTGTGACGCGCTCCAATCTGACATAATATTTCTCCTTTCTCAAAATATTATAACATATTCTAAAAAAAAATTCAATTTACGGACGGTTGTTTTTTTGAAACCTGAGAGACCCCGAAGTAAAACTTCGGGGTCTCTCAGGTATGGTCTTCGTAATCTTCTCGTTTTTTCTGACGTTAATAATTAAATTTCGCGATATTTTTCGGTTAACGGTTTTGCTTTTGTTTATTGTTTTGCCGGAGGTTTGTATTTTGTTGTCGTGTTTTGATAAAATTATGCTATATCTATAAAATATGTTATGAAGATATTTTATATAATTTTGTCGTTTTTAAAGCCATTCTCCGTAACGTCGGATATATGCTTTTTTCATCATGGTTACGAGAAGCGAGTATCCGAGTACGACGAGGGTCAAAAAGACGAAATAAAGAGTTGGAAGAGCGGAAAACCCTATCGCCCCGCCGAGAGAGGTG
>CAJFPG010000139.1 GCA_904398665.1 Candidatus Geddesella stercoravicola
ATCTCCCGTGACCCCCGCTTTATCGCTGTCTTCAAGTGTGGAATCTCCGTAAATTTCTTCTATTGTCGCTTCCGATTTGTCTATTCCGTGCATGAATCCTCCTATTTCGGTAGAGGATACGTCTATTCCTATAAGTCTATTTTCATAAATAAGCATATTTACTCTCGCGTCCTGAACGCTTTCGTTCGGATAGTTAGTGATTTTGTACGTATATCTAGTCACAGTTTTCCCTTTATAGGCGGAGAGATCGTATCCTTGTTCTTTTTGTAGCGAGTTATATTTTTCATATGTTTCGTCAAATTCGGTAGGAATTGCGGTTTCCACTGTTTCCAGCGGTTCGTTTTCCGTTGTCCATCCGTAGCTCGCGAGATAATCTATTCTTTCTTCATTTGTTTTCAATATCGTTTTATTTGTTTTTCCTGCCGTGGCGTTTCCTCCCGGAATCGCCAGAATCACAACAAGAGCGATACAGGCGCAGACCAGCACGATTGTGGCGATTTTTGTTTTTGTGAGTTTTGTTGAAAAAACGAACATATTTTTACACCCTTCTTCCAAAATAAGCTTTACTCGATAATAAGTATGTGGCTTTTTCGTTTAATATTCTTTTTAATAACTAAATAAAAATATTTTTTATTAAAATCGAACTTTTAGTGAAATTTATTTTCGTTTTATGAATATACTTGAAATTAATTTTTTTATATGATATAATAGTAAAAGTCGTATGGAAATATACGGCAAATTAAATTATATCACACATCCGGTGTTTTAACCGTATTGGTGCGGTGTTCCGTTATGCGGGGAATCGGATGGAGGAAGAACCAAGGAGGAAAAAACATGTCTGTTATTTCAATGAAACAGCTGCTCGAAGCCGGCGTTCATTTCGGTCATCAGACAAGAAGATGGAATCCGAAAATGGCGGAATACATCTTTGCCGAGAGAAATGGAATCTATATTATAGATCTTCAAAAGACCGTTAAAAAAGTAGACGAGGCTTATAATTTTGTTCGCGATATTGCGGCGGACGGCGGCGAGATACTTTTTGTAGGCACTAAAAAACAAGCGGCGGAATCTATTAAAGAAGAGGCCGAAAGAGTCGGTATGTATTACGTAAATACAAGATGGCTTGGCGGAATGCTTACCAACTTTGAGACAATTAAAAAGAGGGTTCAAAGACTTGCTCAGCTTCGTAAGATGGAAGAAGACGGTACTTTTGAACTTCTTCCGAAAAAAGAAGTCACGAAACTTTCGCTTGAAATAGAGAAGCTTGAAAAATATCTCGGCGGTATTAAGAATATGAAAAAACTTCCGAGCGCTTTGTTTATCGTAGACCCGAGAAAAGAGCGCAACGCGGTCGCCGAGGCAAGAAAACTCAGTATTCCGATTATAGCGATTGTTGACACGAACTGCGATCCTGACGAGATTGATTATGTTATTCCCGGAAACGACGATGCCATAAGGGCGGTAAAATTAATCGCCGGCGCTATGGCCGACGCCGTTCTCGAAGGGAGACAGGGCGAGCAATTTGAGGAAGCGATTTCTGAAAAAGACGATTCCGTAGAAAATAACGTTGTCGATAACGCCGTCGAGGCTTCCGAAGAAGTCGCGGCCGAATAATTGATGAAAAGGAGATTCTTATAATGGCTGATATTTCCGCTAAGCAAGTTGTTGCTTTGAGAGAGAGAACTGGCGTCGGAATGATGAAGTGTAAAGAGGCGCTTGTTAAAACTAACGGCGATATAGAGAAAGCGGTGCTTTTACTGCGTGAGCAGGGGCTTGCCGCCGCCGCGAAAAAAGCGAGCAGAATTGCCGCCGAAGGCGTTATCGCTATATACAACAAAAATAACATAGCCGTTCTTGTGGAAGTGAATGCTGAGACTGATTTTGTCGCTAAAAACGAAAAATTTACCACTTTCGCTAACAGGATTGCCGAAATTGTGGCTATTAATAATCCTTCAGATATCGAAGCGTTGAACGAAATGGAGTATGAGACCGGTAAAACCGTTGAGGATATGAGGAAAGAAATGGTTCTTGTAATAGGAGAGAATATTTCTGTTCGTCGTTTTGAAAGACTTGAGGGCGCTGTCGCGACTTATAACCACGGTAACGGAAAAATTGGAGTAATGGCGCTTTTTAATACGGAGCTTTCTGTTGCTTCCACCGAAAAGTTCCAGCTTTTCGGTAAAGATGTTTGTATGCAGGTGGCGGCTCTGAATCCGCAGTATCTCAGCAAAGAAGCTGTTCCCGCCGATGTTATAGAAACAGAGAAGACTGTTCTTATGGCTCAGATTAAAAATGATCCTAAGACCGCCAATAAACCGGAAGCTGTTCTTGAAAAAATGATTTCCGGAAAGCTTAATAAATTCTATTCTGAGAATTGTCTTTTGGAACAGGCTTACTTCAAAGATGAGTCTATGACCGTTGCGAAATACATCGCTTCTGCCGAAAAAGAGTTCGGCGTTGATATTTCGCTTGAAAAAGTCGTTCGTTTTGAGAGAGGCGAGGGAATTCAGAAAAGAGAAGATAATTTCGCGGAAGAGGTCGCGAATTTGACTAAATAATAAGCGTCCTTTAATTTATGTTTTAGATTAAAAGGGTCATGTTTATTTATATAATTATTTAATTTATAAAAAGAAGAGCTTAATTAAGCTCTTCTTTTTTGTTAAATTTGAGAGGGATTGTTTTTTAGGAACGAAATGAGGGCTGCCCGTTTCCCCAAAAACGCAATAAAACAGATATTACTGTCAGGATAAACAAAAATGGATTGTATGGCCTTAGTTCTTGATTTTATGTAAGAGAAAGGAGAAGAGACAATGGGTGGTATTTATTTAAAATGCGTGTTTGTTCAGAGACGCGGAGATATAAAGGGAAATTGAGCTTTATTGGAGGTATGTAGATATAAAAGAGCTTTAAGTTCTTCCAGAGAAATGTAGGTGTAAAAAAGTGTTGAGCTCCGTCTAAGATAGAATATATAAAGGGAAATTAAGTTCAGACGGAGATACGAGATATAAAAGGGAATTGAGTTTTGTCAAAAACGGGATATATAAAGAGTTTATTTCCGATAAAAATATGTAGATGTAAAGAGTTACCCTACAAAAATATGTAGAAGAAGAGTTGTTTTTCTACAAAAATATGTAGATATAAAGAGATATTGAGTTCGGTATAATATAGAAAATGACCACGTTAGTAATTTATAACGCGGTCATTTTCTATTTGTGATTATTATGATAGCTAGCTCTTTTTGAATATTATTTTATTCTGTATCGGAATTCGTATCAGACTCTATGTCGTCTGTCAAGCCTTCCAAGTTTTCCAAAGAGTCGACCCCCGCGGCGAGATCTTCTTCGTTAAAGAAAAGCGCCGATATATTTCTCGGGTTGTATTTTTCAACCACAGAGTCGTTCATGACATAATTAAAATCGGTTTTCCAGTTGCCGAAAAGCTCATTGTAAGGTTCGGTTACAAGAATGTTGAATATTATATCCCTGCAATTGTTATATAAGTCTTCATCTTCGTTTATGTCGCATCTTTGCACTATCCAATAGCCTATGTCGGTTTCAACCATGGTATATTGATTGTTTTCAAGATTAAATACGGCATTAACCAGCGTAGAATCCAACGTTGACGTTACTCCCGAGGCGTAGTCTTGCAGAATTGTTCCGTCAGTTCCTATTATAAGTCCGTCTTCTGTTAGCGTTTTATTTAAACTTTCCGCGGATTCAATTTCAGTATCCGAGGTTAATTCAGCCATTTGTTCATCGGTAATATATGCTTCGCTGTTATCTCTGATGAGTTGCACGAAGTCCGCCCCGTTATTGAGCTGATCCATCAGGCTGTTGGCGAGATCGTATTTTTCGAGAATTTCAGCGGTAGAAAGAGAATTGCCGTCATCGTCGTATTTGCTTAACGCTATATATTTGAATCTCGCGTAGTCGTTCGTGAAAGTGTCTTTTATCTTATCTTCGGTTATTTCCTGAGCTCCGCCCTCTCCGAAATAGTAGTCTACAATCATCTGACGTTTATAATTTACGGACAAAATATCTTTGATATCGTCTTGGGTGAGTCCGAGAGTGTCATATATATTTTGCAATTCTTCGTCGGTGTATGAGTTGATAAATGTTTCCTCGAAAACGTAATCGATATCCGACTGGATCTCCTCCGAAAATTCTAGCCCGAGTCTTTCAAACTCTTTGTTTAAAAGGATATATGCGATATATTGATCTTCCGTTTGACTTACGATCATCTGTTCTAGCGTTTGACCGTCTTCCGTCGCTGTCAGATCAAGTTTGCTATTTATATCAGCGCTTCCGGTATAGAGATAGAGATTTGTCGCCCAGAGATCTCTGTACCAATACGCGTAGAAAGCGTACGGTCCCACCGGATATTCTTCTCCGTTTGCCGTGAGAGCGTAGCTGTCGTTTCCGCAGCCCGCGAAAATACCGAGGGTCAGCGCTGCGATGAGGCCCAGGGATAATATTTTCAGATATTTTCTCATAACTTCTCCTGCTTTTTTATTTGATTTTATTAGAATTTTATCATAAAATTGTGGGAATATCAATACAAATTTTCGAAAAAGTACGGAAATCGTCGGTTGAAAGCATTTCTCGTTTGCCTCAGAAATCGCTATATGCTCTTATTTCTCCGTAGTTTCGGCATCGGCATCTTTTTGTCGCTTTTCCATTTCCGAGCGATATAGTTTCATAAAATTTAAAAGAGACGGTACGGGGTTTTCTGTTTTCAACGTGAAATAACATTGATCTCCGGGGCTGAAAAACAGTTCGCCTCTTTTGGTATAATATCCGGAAATTGCGGATATTAACGCGAGCGGCGGCTCTTCTTCCGTATATATGAGAAGATTTAAATCTTTCTCCACGACGGACGTTATTCCGACTTTTCTTCCTATCGAACGGCATTTCGCGATGTCCAGAAGCGCGATTATTTCCGGAGGAGGATCTCCGAACCTGTCGATGAGCTCATCTACAATATCGCTGTAATCTTCATCTGTGTCTATTGACGATATCTCTTTATATATTTCAATTCTTGTGTTGATATCACGGATATAAGTTTCCGGGATATAGGCGTTTATTTTAAGCTTTACCGTACAATCGGTTTCTTTTTTTATTATTCCTCGTTTTTCTCTTACCGCTTCTCCTAAAAGCTTCATATACATATCGTATCCGACCGCGGCGAGATGCCCGCTTTGTTCCGCGCCTAAAATATTGCCTGCTCCGCGTATTTCAAGATCTCTCATGGCTATTTTTAACCCGGCGCCGAACTCAGTGAATTCTCTGATAGTCATTAAACGCTTATAAGCGTCTTCTGTAAGTATTTTTCCCTTTCTGTACAAAAAATAAGCATAAGCTCTTTTGGAACTTCTTCCGACTCTTCCTCTTATCTGGTGCAGTTGAGCGAGCCCGAGGCGATCGGCGTCTTCAATTATCAGAGTATTGCAATTAGGAACATCTA
>CAJFPG010000140.1 GCA_904398665.1 Candidatus Geddesella stercoravicola
GGAACTTTAACACAAAATAAAATGACCGTCGTCAAACATTACGGAAACGACGAAAAACTTCTGGCTACGGGAATGGCTCTTTGCACCGACGCGAACATCGACTCCGACGGCAAAATTCTCGGAGAACCTACCGAGGCGGCGCTTGTGGCTTACGCCTTATCTCTCGGAGAAAATAAAAACGATTTGGCTAAAAAGTTTCCCCGCATAGGAGAGGCCCCGTTCGACTCTGTAAGAAAAATGATGTCGACTCTTCATAAGGACGCGAAGGGAAACGGAGAAACGATACAATTTACAAAAGGAGCTCCGGACGAAATATTAAAACGCTGCGATAAAATAATGAAAAACGGAACCGTTCGCCAAATGACGGAAAGCGACAGAAAAGAAATTTTGCTCGCGAATAAACATTTCGCGGATAAAGCGCTCAGAGTGCTTGCCTGCTCTATGAAAAAATACAATCAAGCCCCGTCCTCTTTCGAACCGTCGAATTTGGAAAAAGACCTTATTTTTATTGGCCTTTGCGGAATGATAGACCCAATACGTCCGGAAGTAAAAGAGGCGATAGAAGAATGCCGTTCCGCGGGAATAAGACCGATAATGATAACGGGAGACCATATAGACACCGCGGTGGCGATAGCCCTTGAACTCGGAATAATAAAAAGTCCGAAACAAGCCATTACAGGCTCGGAGTTAAACGAAATATCAGATAAAGACTTCGAAGAGAAAGTAACGCAATATTCGGTTTACGCGAGAGTCCAGCCCGAGCATAAAGTTAGAATAGTAAACGCCTGGAAAAAACGCGGAATGGTCACGGCGATGACCGGAGACGGCGTAAACGACGCTCCGTCAATAAAAAGCGCGGATATAGGAATCGGAATGGGAATAACGGGAACGGACGTAACCAAAAACGTCGCGGACATGGTTCTCGCCGACGACAATTTCGCGACAATTGTGCTCGCCGTGGAAGAAGGCAGAAGAATTTACGACAATATAAGAAAATCGATACAATTCCTTCTTGCTTCCAATCTCAGCGAGGTCCTTTCAATCTTCGCGGCAAATCTTCTCGGCTTCACAATTCTGAAACCGGTGCACCTGCTTTGGATAAATTTGGTTACCGACTCCTTCCCTGCCCTCGCTCTCAGCATGGAAAAACCCGAAAAAAATATTATGAATCGGCCCCCGAGAAAATCGACCGACGGAATCTTTTCGGGAGGCGTCGGAATAGACATAGCCTATCAGGGACTTTTAGTGACAATCCTTACTCTCGCCGCGTACTTTATCGGGCATTTCATAGAATCGGGGCGTTGGGAAATTGTCGACAGCGCCGACGGTATGACGATGGCGTTTTTGACGATGTCTATGTGCGAGATATTCCATTCGGTAAATATGCGGTCTCAAAGAGGCTCCGCGGTCGCAATGATGTTCAAAAAAAGAGGAAATCCATATATATTGATGTCGGCGGTCGCGTCTCTCGCCGCGACAACCGCGGTCATTGAAATTCCGTTCTTAGCTAACGCTTTCGGATTTACTCCGATAAGCCTTGTAGAATATTCAATAGCTCTCGCTCTCGCGTTTTCAATAATTCCGATAGTTGAAATAATAAAAGATATACAAAGATATTTCATGAAAAGAAAAAAGAAAAATTAATCCTTACCGCAATTAAAACAGAAGGTCTCGTCCCGGGATAAAAAAAAGTTCAGCTAATCCCCGCCGTATTACGGCGGGGATTAGCTAAGAAAAAAGTTAAAGAAGAAAAGAAAGAACGAAAGAAAGAAGAGGAACAACCGAAAAAAGGCAGATTAAGACACAAACAAGAAGCGTCCGCGCCGAAAATTTCGGCGTATGGATATAACTTCCCGCCAAAGGCGGGAAGTTATATCCATTACGGGGATACTTCGAAAGAAGTATCCCCGAGGACGCTCTTTTTTGAAAAAATAATTTTTTTCGTAGTTCTTATGAGCGAGGCACGGAGAAAAAGCCTTTTCCCTGAACTGTGGTGAAAATAAACGTCCGCCGAATTCGGCGGACGTTTATTAAAATAATAATTAGCTCAGATAACAGTGATAACAGAATCGCAACATTGATAATCGGTATCAATATTTTGAGCGATAAAACGAGCTTTAAAGTTTCTCGTATTGCACATAGAACCTTGTTCGACCGAAGATACGTTTAAATCCTCAGGAAGAACAAATTTAATGCATTTTACTAAAATATCACGACAGCTCGGATAATCGTGAGCGGGAATAGTCATAGTTTTCATTCCACGCTGATATTCCACGCCTTCGGAATCAACTTCCGTCAAAATCACCGCCAACGCCACACGTTTGCCGGGACAGACATTTTTAACCGTCACGTCAAGCTGTACTATCCGACCCAAAGACTCCAAATAAGTGTCGCCCATGTCTATAACCATAGAGTCCTCGCAACCTCCGACAGATAAATCAAGCGGAGTGGGACAGGGTTCCGGGTTTACCACAATTCCGCAATCTACCGTCACCGATGGACTCGGGAAAATCACGACGTTTCCCTCATTATCGGTATAATTGACAGACTCGTTAACCTGTTTTTCTCCGGAATCCTGAGAAATATGCTGAATATAGAACTCTAACGAAGCTCCCTCGTTTCCAGAGACGCCCAGCTCCTCAATTTTCCATTGAAGAGTATTTGAGTTTATCATCATAGCCGTTCCGGTAGAAGGCGGAATGACGCTTGTAATGACAAAATCGGCGTTGATTACCTCATCAATTACGATATCTGTGGTTCCCGTTTTTGAGATATTGGCAGCAAGATCTTTAAATAACTCTTCCAAATCCGAATCGTCGGGAGTAACCGCCACGTGAGACGCGTCGGGGTCTGTCGCCCAATCGTTGAGAGTGTTTACGTCGATTCCGTCCGAGCCTATGAGTCCGATACAATAAATAATAATACCGGAAGCCCTCGCCGCCGCGGCGATAGGAGCGGGCGGAAGACCGGCGGTAGTTTTTCCGTCGGTAAACATAACTATAACCCTCGCGTTTGAGGACGAGGGCTCGAACATCTGAATCGCCTTGGAAAAAGCGTCGGCGTGATTCGTCGTTCCTCCCGCCGAGATATTATCGACAGCGTCTTTCAGATCGGCCACCGAGGTCATCAGCGGAGCGTCTACTGTCGCGGAAGAGGAAAAGCTGACAATGCCGATTCTGCTTCCGGAACCGATGTTTCCGTCCTGATCCCCGTCGGTCGATTCGTCTATAATATCGATAAAGGCTTTTGCGCCCGCTTTCATATTCGCAAGAGGACTGCCTGTCATGCTGCCGGAACGATCCAATACCAAAACGATATCGGTAGGATTCGAAGTGATATCGGAGGGGGGGGGGAAAAAAGCGGAAAAAGCAAGAGTGACTTTCAGCGTTCCGTCGCAGTCTATGCGGTCCACGTTTATTTATTTGTTTGAGCTTGTAACACCCATAAATGTGTTTCCTCCGTGTTTATAATCAGAGGGGAATTTGTCCCCTCTGTCATATACTATGACGAGGAGCGGCGATCGGGTACTGTTTTCTTTGTTTAAAATTTTTCCATTATAAAAGAGCAAAGTATCTCAAAGAAAAAAAATAAAAAAATCCTCTGAAAACAAATGAAAACGGAAAAAATCAAAAAAATTTATTTTTTCTTTTTCTCTCCGAGGCGACAAAAAAATTTTAAGAAGGAGAAAATATGTTTACTTTCCTTTCTTGTTTATTTTCTTACGAAAACAAAAGCCGAACCCTTCTTTCCGAAAAAAGACGGTTCGGCTTTATTATAAAATTATAAATCTCAATCGTAAAGAAAAAAATCCTGAGTTTTTTCTTTTTATAAAATCGGATATATTCAATATATTGAGATTATTTTTACAGATATTTTCTTTATCACGCGTAATACTGAGCCTGAGCGTTCCAAAGCTCCCCGTATTTTCCGCCTTCCGCTATCAGCGTTTTATGGCTTCCTCTCTGAATAAGTCTGCCGTCGTCAAAGACGGCTATATCGTCGCAAAAACGGCAGGAGGAAAGTCGGTGACTGATAAAGATCGCGGTCTTTCGCCCGACCATCTCGTTGAATTTCGAATAGATCTCGAATTCAGCCAGCGGATCAAGCGCCGCCGTGGGCTCGTCGAGGATTATAAAAGGAGAATTCTTATATAATGCTCGGGCGATGGCAATTTTCTGAGCCTCACCGCCGGAAACATCGACTCCGTTTTTCTTAAAATCCTTATAAATAACGGTATTTATCCCGTCGGGAAGAGTAGAGAGGCGATCGGAAAACCC
This sequence comes from Candidatus Geddesella stercoravicola, assembly GCA_904398665.1. Taxonomy (GTDB): domain Bacteria; phylum Bacillota; class Clostridia; order Oscillospirales; family UBA644; genus Geddesella; species Geddesella stercoravicola. The sequence goes on from CAJFPG010000140.1 coordinate 4,278, forward strand.
GGCCTTGTTTAAACAATCGACGACTTTTTCCTCGTCATAACTCTCGCTCGCCGAGACATTTTGAGCAAGAGAAAACGGCAGCAACGTAAAATCTTGGAAAATAACCGAGAAAATTGACATATATTCTTTATAGTCATATTCCTTTATATCTTTTCCGTTCAGAAGTATTTCTCCTTCTGTCGGATCATAAAGACGGCAAAGAAGCTTTATAAAGGTCGTTTTTCCGGAACCGTTTTCTCCTACGACGGCCATTTTTTCTCCTACTTTAAATTTAAGGTTTATATTTTTCAACGCGTAAATATCTGCGCCGGGATATTTAAAGGAAACGTTTCTGAATTCGATTTCGTATTTCTCTCCCGAAATATGAACGTCGCCTTTTTGCATAACGCTCGGCATTTCCAAAAGAGTAAACGTTCGTTCAAGGAAAACCGCGTTGGTTCTCAGCTCTCCGAGCGTGGATAAAAACGTTCCGATATTTGTCGAGAGGCGGGTTATGGCGGAAATATACTGAGTGATATATCCGACGCCGAAAGCTCCGGTCCATGATTTGACGCAGACGAAGAGATAGACGATTCCTGTAAAAAAGCCGGAGGCTGCGGAGGAAAAAGCGGCGAAGATACCTTGACCGCCTTTCGCGTATTTCGCGGCTATGCCTTTCGGGGAAAACGCCAAATCTTCCCTTTTCGCGAACCCTTCCACAAATTTATCCTGATTGTATATTCTGATATCGAGAGCTCTGCTGCCTTTGTCCGCGAAGCTCATAAAAAAACCGAAAAGTCTGTTTGAAAATCCTGAAAAACTCACTATCTTCTCATCGTAAGCGGAGGATTTCACCGAGAACCACGATGAAAGAAACGTAACTCCCAAAATAACGGCGACGACAAAAACGATGAAGATAGGATTATTTAAGATTGTAAATCCTCCGGCGCTTTCGGGGACACGGGAAGTGAAAAGAGACACGGAAAGCGTAATCGCTCCCGCGATACCGAAAATTCCGCCGAAAAACGCGGAGGTAAGAGATATCGCGCGGCTCACTCCCCAGCCGTTATGAAACTCGCCTTGGTTTATTTTTTCCATAAGATCCCGGTTCTTCGGATCGTCAATAGACGCGAAATCAATACCGAACAGTTTGTCACTGTAAAACTTTTTCCATTTGTACTGATAAGGCCATAATTGATAATTTTGAAAAGCTAATATTATCGCGAACAAAATGTTAGTAAGAACGTTTACGGATAAAATCATAAGAACCCAAAACCAAAGCCTGTTCCAGTCCCGCCCGATAACTATCTCGTCCAAAAGGCGAGCCGAGATGTATACGTTTATATAAGACGAGACCGTTCCCACAAGCTGGGAAAATATCTGGGGAACAAACATTCCGGGAAATTCCTTTTGCCAGAGTTGAAACATTTTAAAAGTCAGCTTAAAGGTTTTTAAAAGAGGCGCTTTGCTTTCCGTTTTTTTTCTGCTCAAAACTCGATCTCCTCCTTATAATAGTAACTTTGAACGTCGAACAAATCGGAATATTTCCCGCCTTTTTTTATAAGTTCGTCGTGAGTTCCCTCCTCGCAAATTCTTCCGTTTTCAAGATAGATTATCCTGTCGCAAAAACGGGTCGAGGCGAGACGGTGTGAAATATACACCGAAGTTTTTCCGTCGGTCATCTCGCTGTATTTTTCATACACCTCGTTCTCCGCCAGAGGATCAAGAGCGGCGGTAGGCTCGTCCAGAACGATTATCGGAGCCTCTTTGTAAAGCGCTCTGGCGAGAAACAGTTTTTGAGTTTCTCCTCCCGAAAGAAGTATTCCGTCCTCATAAACCTTTTTCCCTACCGGAGTGTCATAGCCCTTCGGGAATTGATTTATTTTTTTATCTATACCCGATTCCTCGGCGCATTTTTGTACTCTTTTCATATCTATTTCTCTCGGGGACATCTGAGAGATATTTTCGGCGACCGTGGCTTCTAACATAGAAAAATCCTGAAAGACGGCGGAAAAGAATTTATAGTAATCCCGCCTGTTCAGTTTGCGGATATCTTCCCCGTTTAAAAGAACCTCTCCCTCCGTCGGATCGTAAAAACCGCAGATAAGTTTGACAAGAGTTGTTTTCCCCGCTCCGTTAAGACCGACAATCGCGAGATTTTCCCCCGCTTTTATATGTAAATTAAGATTTTCGATGACGTTTTTGTCAGAATTGGGATATCTGAAAGTCACGTTCCTCAGGTCAATATCATATTTTCCGTTTTTCTCAGGTTCTATCGAACGTCCCTCTTCGAACAAAAACGGTTCGGGCGTCTCTAAAAGTTCCCGTATTATCGAGACTTTGTAGCTCTGTCTTTGCAGTCCCAAAAAACAATTCATAAAATTGTATATCCACTCGGAAAATCCGCTCACGGCGTTGAGATAAAGTAAAAATTCCGACGCCGAAAGACCGTTGTTTACGGTGTAAACTATAAGATAAACGTATACTATGCCATTTCTCAAAAACTCGCTGACGAGCTCGACGACGTTGCCGAGCATCTCATGTTTTACGCCTTTTTTTATAAATTCATTATAAAGATTGAGCGTTTTTTTATAGAGATTTTTCAGCCAATCCGTCATTCCGAAAATTCTTATATCTTTCGCCAAGATCATATTTTTGGAGCTTTCATGTATCCAATAAAGTTGGCTGGTATACTGAGACTCCTCGTCTCGGTGCTCATAGCTCCATCTGTATATTTTTCTGTTTATAAAGAAGACGGCGACGGGAATAACCACGCATAAAACTCCCAAAACGATATCGACGTTCGAGATGATAAACAGATAGATGATAAATCCCGAAACGTTAAGTAAAATATTTGAAAAATTCGCCCAAATAGCTTCCGGAACGCCGTTGGAGTCGAATAACTCCCATTTACACCTGTTTCGTTTTTCCAAAAAAGCGGTATCTTCCGAATTCGGATAGGAAGTCCTCATATGTTTCAGATTTATCAGTTCTATCATCGACACCCTCAAATAGACCTTCCCCAAATCGCTGTTTATTCTGACATAGCTTGAAAGCCATTGAATGACGATAATCGCGAAAGCAAAGCCTGTAATTGTAGAGAGCAGAGTCGAAAATGACTCTCCTCTCTCTACGACTCCCAGGATAGTCGGAGCTAAAAACAGGTTGATGAGATTGGAGGAAAGAGAAAGCAAAAAGCCTATAAACATAAGGATGATAACGCTTTTTTTCCTTTCGGCGGCGAATTTGAACATATAGATTGTATTCTGCAAAACGTTATATTTCGACTTCCGTTTTTTTCTTCTTTCCGCTTTTTCGGTTTTTTGTCTTGTCTTTTCTTGTTTTTCCTTTGTCATAATTTTTTCCCCGTTAAAATTTCAAATTCCCTTTATAAA
>CAJFPG010000141.1 GCA_904398665.1 Candidatus Geddesella stercoravicola
CGCCTCGGAAGTATTTGCGGACAGGGCCTACGAGGAAGACGGTTCACTCGTCGCCAGAACTAAACCGGGAGCTGTCATAACCGACGAAGACGAAGCGGTCTCTCGGGTAACGCAAATGGTTAAAGACGGCACCGTCACCGCCGTAACTGGGAAAAAAATTGCCATTTCCGCGGATTCTATCTGCGTTCACGGCGATAATTCGCACGCTCTCGAATTTATAAAAAAGATAAGAAAAGCTCTCGGAGAAGAAAAAATCGAAATATCTCCCCTGAAAAATTTTTGAGGTGAGACAAAATGAAAGAAAAAGAATTAAGATGCTGGGCGGAAATAAACCTCGACGCTATGGAATCGAATTTCGATCTCGCCAGGAAAAAACTACCGCCCGAAATGAAACTCGCGGCGGTAATAAAGGCCGACGCTTACGGTCACGGAGCGGTGGAAGCCGCCCGCCTTCTCGAAAAAAAAGCGGATTTCTTCGCCGTAGCGACCGCCGACGAAGCCTCCGAGCTTAGAAAAGCCGGTATAAAAAATCGCATTTTAATACTGGGGCATATAATGCCGTCCGACTTTGAGAAAATGATACTGCAAGACGTGACTCTTTGCGTATCTGACATCGAAGAAGCTCTTTTACTGTCAAAAGAATGCGAAAAACTGCAAAAAAAAGTAAAAATACACGTGGCTCTCGATACCGGAATGGGAAGGATAGGTTTTCCCTGCGCTGAAAGTTCTATCAAAGAAATCATCGGCATAAGCGAACTTAACGGTATTATTTTAGAAGGAGTTTTCAGCCATTTCGCGAAAGCTGACAGCAAAGACAAAAGCTATGCAAAAACTCAACTGGCGAAATTCTCGGAAATGGTCGACAAACTCGAAGAAGCCGGTCTTAAATTGATACGGCATATATTCAACAGCGCCGCGATAGTCGATCTTCCACCCAAGTATGATATGGCAAGAGAGGGAATAATTTTATACGGAATGTATCCCTCTCCCGAGGTAGATCTCGGAAATATAGGCGAGCTCAGAGCGGTAATGACATTAAAAAGCAGAATAATGCATTTAAAAATTTCCCCCAAAGGGACACCCGTAAGTTACGGATGCACCTATGTTACCGATAAAGAGACAAAAATAGCCACAGTGGGCGCCGGATATGCCGACGGGGTCCCCAGATTGCTATCAAACAACGCCCTCGTGACGATAAACGGAACGAGAGCCCCGGTCATCGGCAGAATCTGTATGGATCAGTTCATGGTCGATGTTTCCCAGATCCCGGACGTAAAAAAATACGACGAGGTAATAATTTTCGGGGACAAAAAAGATAACTGCAAAACGGCCGATGAGGTTGCCGAGAGCGTGGGGTCGATCGGATACGAACTTACCTGCGGAATAAACAGAAGAGTTCCGAGAGTATATATAAAAAACGGAAAAGTAATTAAAATAAAAGGCGTCATATACGACGACTGAGAACAAAACTATGAACTCAAAACAGCAAGAGGGAGAAAACAGTTTAAAAACTGTTTTCTCCCTCTTATTTACTTTATTATTTTACTTTATTCATTATTGGTTTATATTTATTTATTATTTATTATTTAATATTTTTATTATTTTCCATTTATTACTATTTAATTAATCTACTTACAATCTCTACCTTTTCGTTTTTTCGTAATTCTATCGTTCGTTTTTTTCTTTTTTACTTTTTTTCTGAACTTGAAAAAATTGAATAATACCCAATTTAAAATCGAGATATAATAATAAATAAAAGCATCTTCTTGACTTGATATATTATTAAAACAATCGATACGGTCATACCCATTATTATCATTTATTCGGCTATTTATTATTTTATATATAACATTTTATATATTACTAAGATATATTTGATATTAAAAATTATACCGGTTATTTTTTTATTATTTAATCTATAAATATATATGTAAGATTATTATACTTTACATCTTTTATTTTAAATATTATATTGGCAAAATCTGAACTATTTTCGGAAATATTATGTTTTTATCTTTATTCAAAAGCAAATCGCTTGACTTTTTCGTGAAAATTTAATAAAATCCTATTATATCTTTTTATATATTATATAGCATTTTAATAAAGAACTTCCATTAAGGACCGAAACATGAAGAAAAATACAATTAAAGAATCAAACCTCAAATCGCTTCTCTTTCCTCCGTAAAAAATGACAGTTCATAAAAGATATCAACCGCCAACGCTCTCTTTAATAAAAAGCTCGAAATACCAGAATAAAGAAAAAAAAACAAAACTCAACTTAAATCAGAAAAAAACAAAAATACACAAATAGGCTAAATAGACGACCAGCACTTAAACTCACGTAAACCGTAACTGACCGACAACCTTAAAACGGAGGCAGATCATATGCTCAGATTAAAGAAGATTGAGAAAAACTATGAAGTCGCGGGAAATGAAATAAAGGCTCTGAAAGGAATAAATCTCGAATTTCGAAAGAGCGAGTTCGTAGCGGTTCTCGGCCCTTCCGGCTGCGGCAAAACCACTCTTTTAAACATAATCGGAGGTCTGGATAAATATTCGAAAGGAGATCTCATAATAAACGGAGTCTCCACGAAAAAATACAAAGACAGAGACTGGGATACTTACCGAAATCACTCGGTGGGGTTCATTTTTCAAAGCTATAATCTTATTCCTCATCAATCGGTGCTGTCAAACGTAGAGTTGGCGCTCACTCTTTCAGGAGTATCAAAAAAAGAAAGACGCAGAAGAGCCGTCGAAGCTCTTGAAAAAGTGGGATTGGGAGATCAGCTCAATAAAAGACCCAATCAGATGTCGGGAGGACAGATGCAGCGCGTCGCGATCGCGAGGGCTATCGTAAACGACCCCGAAATACTTTTGGCAGACGAGCCGACGGGAGCCCTTGATTCGAAAACAAGCGTTCAGGTAATGGAAATATTGAAAGAAATTTCGAAAGACAGACTGATCATAATGGTAACGCATAATCCCGAACTCGCCGAAAAATACGCCACAAGAACAATCAAGCTTCTCGACGGCGAGGTCACGGACGACTCAATGCCATACAACTCGGAAGAACGAGAAAAAACCGATGAGGAAATAAAACTCGGAGAAAAAGAAAAACAAAAGAAAAAAGGGAAAAAGAAAAAATCGTCCATGTCTTTCCTTACGGCGTTATCTCTTTCCAAAAATAATTTGCTGACAAAAAAAGGAAGAACTTTTCTCACGAGTTTCGCGGGCTCAATCGGTATCATAGGAATAGCGTTGATACTGTCGGTCTCTACCGGGGTAAAACAATATATAGACGACGTACAAAAGGACACTCTGTCTAATTATCCGATAGAAATTGAAGCCGAAAGCACTGATCTGACCTCCGTGCTGTCATCGATAGCCGGCAGGCGGGAATCATCTTCCCAGCACGAATTAGACGCGATATACGAAAACAAGATGATGTATGAGCTGTCAAACTCAATCACGCAAGCGTCAACCGTAAAAAATAATATCGCGGCGTTTAAAGAATATATAGAAAACAGCGATCAGTTCGACGAATACGCCTCGGCAGTCCAATACGGCTACGACGCGCAGATGAACATCTATACCGAAGATCCGGAGGGAAATATTGTCCGCTCAGACGTGATGGAACTTATAAACTCGATAATGGGAAGCGACAGCATTTACGCTTCCGGAGCTTCGACCTTCATGGGAAGTTCTTCATTCGATATCTGGGAAAAACTACTTTCGGGCAAGAACGGGGAAACAATCAACCCGACCGAAAAAGACAA
>CAJFPG010000142.1 GCA_904398665.1 Candidatus Geddesella stercoravicola
AAATATTTATTACGGCGGCGAAAAAAATTAATATTGATATAAAAGATTGTATAATATTCGAGGACTCTTTTAACGGAATACGCGCTGCCGCGGCCGCTGGCGGAAAACCCATAATGGTTCCTGACACAATAAACCCCACAGAAGAAATCAAATCTTTATGTTTCCGAATACAAAAAACACTTTGGACGCTTTGAAATCAAAACCTTAATTAAATATTCTATACCTAAATTTATTCATTTTGTCTTTTCCCCTATTTTTATTCATTTTATTTTATAATAATCTTAATTATTTTATATCAAGAATAAATATACGAAAAACCGAACATTGGAACTTCACGACGACAATATCTTTGGTTATCTTTCATAAATATAATTCTTATTTCTTTATATGTTATGAAACTTTTCATTACTAATATCCGCTATTATAATATATTTTATTTTAACATTATATTTTTAATTAAAAAAATCGAGATTAATATATTGTATTTATATTTATAAATACAATATATTTTTTTAATATTGTGTAGCTTCTTTCTTTAATGTGAATACAAAAAGAACACACACAGAAAACTATACTGAAAAAACGAGCGAAATAAAAATAAGATAAAACATAAGATATTTTTATATACACATAATGTCAATTTTAAAAAGAATGTTTCTTTGAACGAAAAATATATAAAGAAGAATATATAAAAATGTTTTTTTATATTAAAAATAACAAAGTTTAATCTTGAGTTCTAATCGCGATAAATTGTTAAATACATTAATTTAATATCGTCAAATTAATGATATGACATAAAAAAACAACAAAAAATAAAATTATGAAAAAAACAATAATACGAAAAACATAATATAAAAATTATATTTTATTACTTAAATCCTAAAAACAATTGAATAAAATTATTAAAACAAATAGGAATTATATAAATATATAAAAAGATATTTATTATTTGATATTAAAATATTCAGTCTATAATTTTTTTGATAAATAATATTTCTCTCCCTACCGCAAATTTCTTATTGAAAATTTAATTATATTATTCAAAAAAAATTTATTTTAGTTTATTTATTTTTTATAATCAAATGCTACGCCGCGTATCTTTCATTATATAATAAAATATTCACTCGAATAGCGAGTGAATATTTTATTTTCAGTAATAACCAATTCCCTACCGGCATCTTATGACGCGTCTTAAATCTGTCTGCCAAATATATAAACTATTACTTACTGTATAAGATTTAGTACGAATGAATGAACGAACGATGATACAACTAATCATTTTCTTGATTTTTTATTATTCTTAAATATATTATTTATCTTCTTTGTTATTACCCATATATCAACATACATTTATCCAATACATCAAAATTCACGGTTTCGGTATGCAAATTTCAGATTCCCGTTACTCACGTAATATCAGCAATATGATTTTCCATTTCAAATAGCCTATAAGCCTATAAACTATGAAACGCTTATTTTAAACGGAATTCTGATAGACATATATTTCACTCTCATCAGACAATTTTTAATCATTTCCATCGAGAATATCTGACGAAATATTTTTCTTATTTCCAACCTTTTTTTCTTCACAAAAAATTCTATCTATACGATACAAATACCGTATGGTACTTGAAATTTCATTTTATATGTCCTAAACTACTATGTACATAGTTTTATTTTCAATAAACTAATTCTCTGTCTGTAATTTTTATTTGACTAACGGGCCATTTCTTTTCTACCACAAACAAAGATTACTTTTTCTCGATTAACTTTTTTCTATCACGAGACTATCAGAGATTTTTATTATACAATAACAACCCCTCGGAAAAACATTCCGAGGGGTAAATAGATAAATAGACCAAAATAAACAGGTAAATAAATTATTAAGAAAATAAATTTTTATCAGGTTCAGCTATGACAAGCTTATGCAAAGCTCGAGAGCATGAGACATAAAACAATTTATCGTCATTTTTAAACTCTTTTCTTTGATCGAAAGCAATCACGGCATCAAATTCTAATCCTTTTACCAAATACGACGGGATTATAACATCTCGTCCGGGAATCACCGAGTCATTGTCACCTATCAAAAAGATATCAACTTTATTTTTTAATTTATGATAAAGAAGTTCGGAGTCTTTGAAATCACGGCATATCACAGCGTTAGAAAAATGTTTTTCACTTCTAAAAGACTTTAAAACAGCGACAATTTTATCGACATCCGCGTTATTTATAAACTCAACAGGGCTTCCGTGTCTGTCAAGATATTCAATACTATTATCATCTCTGACATCAATACTTTTCAAATAATCATTAATTTCTTTTGTCGAACGATACGAACGATTAAGACGATAATATTTCGTCTTTTTCCCGGGGAAATAATTCATTATTTCTTTAACGTCACAACCATTTTCGATTGTTTTTTGACTTATATCTCCGAGAATCGTAAATTTTGCCCCGACAAATATTCTATTAAGCAAAATATAAACTATAGGAGGATATTCCTGAGCCTCGTCCACGACAATTTGAGATATTTTATGAAAGGGTCGAATATCTCCTCTAAGGACCTTTAAATATGTCATTGGGAATAAATCTTCATAATTCATTTTTCTCTGCTCAAAATTTTTCTCGCAAGCATCGTAACACTCCGGAAGATATTCTTTTATCATTGTCAAATAAGCCTGCTTTATATTAACGCTGCCGAAAGCTCCGTTTATCAAATCTGTTACGGAAGAAATACAACGTCGCCATTCAGTCTCCCGTTCAACTTTTTCCTCAAAATCAGTGAAACTGATACTGCCTCCCGAATTAAACTGTAAATCAAGAATATATTTTTCAAGATATTTTTCCTTATATTCGTTTTCCATATCCTGAATAACTATATTAATTATTTTATTTTTTCTCATAGTCGGAGTATAATTTTTAAATATTACTTCGTAATATTTTTTAAACTCCTCAGCGGTAAGAATAAGATGTCCGTCAAAAACGATATCGGTATATTGCGTTTTAAATTGTCCTTGCGAAAGAAAATAATCTTTCAAAGCGTCGCAAAATTTTGCTCCGCATTTTTCGAGCTCTCCGTCAGTATAACCAAAATTAAGATGTCTTTCCATATTTTCAGCATAGGTTTCCACAGTCCAATCCTCAAAAAAAGACGAAAAGAAATCGTAAAGCCCGTTTTCCGTTACTCTTTCTTCCCCAAGTTCCGGAAGTACGTCCGCG
>CAJFPG010000143.1 GCA_904398665.1 Candidatus Geddesella stercoravicola
CTGTTTTTCATATTTAAAAATATTCTCGTTATCTGCGGTATATCAAGACCTATCTCGCATAACCGATCGGCTTTTGAAAAAATCTCATCGGTAGGCCCGAACATATCGATTTTTCCATGATCCAAAACAAGAATCTTATTAGCGTTATTAGCGACATCTTCCATGTTATGAGATACCAATAAAACCGCTTTTTTTTGCGTCAAATGATACTCCCTTATTCTATCGAGAATTTCATCTCGTCCTCTCGGGTCAAGTCCGGCGGTCGGCTCGTCAAGAACAAGAATATCCGGTTTCATGGCCATTATTCCCGCGATGGCTACCCTTCGTTTTTGTCCACCCGACAGCTCAAACGGAGATTCATTAAGCAATGATTTATCAAGCCCGACAAAATCCATCGCCGCTTCGACTCTCTCTTCAATTTCCTCCGCAGACAGCTTCATATTTTTAGGTCCGAACGCTATATCCGCTCTTACCGTCTGCTCAAACAGTTGATATTCCGGATATTGAAAAACCATTCCTACTTTAAATCGTAAATTCCTGCGAGAAAAATTTTTCTCCCAAATATCTTCCCCGCAAAAGAGGACTTTCCCGGAAGTCGGCTTTTCAAGCCCGTTTAAATGTCTTATGAATGTGGATTTTCCGGAACCCGTATGCCCTATTATACCGATAAAATCATCGCTGTCTACAGAAAAGGAAATATCATCTACCGCTACTTTCTCAAACGGAGTTCCGACGCTGTATGTATGAGTGAGATTTTCCGTTCTCAAAACGTCTTTTATTATCTCAGACATACCTCTCCACCTTTCCCGAAAGAATATCGACAAGAATATTCTCGCATTCCTCCTCAGTCAAAACCGCGAGAGGAACTCTAAATCCTTTCTCTCTGAGCTTAAACATAAGTTCCGTACTCTGAGGGACGTCAAGACCTATGCTTTTCAAAAGACCGGCGTTTTGAAAAACTTCATGAGGTGTGCCGTCAAGCCAAATTTTACCGCCGTTCATAACGATTATCCTATCGGCATGAGTCGCTTCGCCCATATAATGGGTTATCATCACAACAGTAATACCAGATTTATTTAAATGCAAAATTGTTTTCATTACTTCCCGTCTGCCCTGAGGGTCAAGCATTGCCGTAGGCTCGTCCATTATCAATAATGACGGACGCATAGCCACAATTCCCGCGATAGCGACTCTCTGCTTTTGACCTCCGGAAAGACGAGTTGTCGAATGCTTCGCGTAATCCTGCATGCCGACAGCAGACAACGCCTCTTTTACTCGCTCAACCATTTCCGGCTGCGGAACCCCTAGATTTTCCAACGCGAACGCGACGTCTTCCTCAACAATAGAAGAAATTATTTGATTATCAGGATTTTGAAATACCATTCCGATATCAGGTCTCGCCGCGGCGAGTTGTTTTTCATCTAAAAGCGAATGATTTTTTACGACGATATCACCAGATTCCGGAGATATTATGCCGCTCAGAAGTTGAGCGAGCGTAGACTTTCCGCTTCCATTATGCCCGAGAAGAGCGACAAAAGTTCCCTCCTCTATGTCAAGGCTGAAATTTTCGAGAACATAATTATCCTCTTCGCTATATCTGAAAGAAATATCTTTTATAGATACGATAGAACTCATTATTTATCTCCCAAAACGGAATTTTGCCATCTTGCCGAAGCCCCGCAAGGCAAAACAAGCCCGCTCTTTTCAACAGGAAGACCTATTTCCGATGCTTCGACTCGTCCCCCGAATTTTCTTTTTACCGTAACTCCAAGCATATACTCCATGCAAGAAGCGGAGAGTCCGGTAGTATAAGAATTCAATAAAAAAAATAAAGGATTATCCGACATAACGTCAAGACAGAGAAGCAAAAGCTCAAAAAGCTCGTTTTCAAGTTTCCATATTTCCCCGCCAGGCCCCCTTCCGTAAGACGGAGGGTCCATTATTACGGCGTCATATTTTTTGCCACGTCTTATTTCTCTGCGAACAAATTTTACACAATCATCGACTATAAAACGAATATTCGATATACCGCACAGAGAGGCGTTTTCCTTAGCCCAAAGAGTCATTCCTTTCGAAGCGTCGACATGGCAAACCGACGCTCCCGCCCTTGAACAAGCAAGAGACGCTCCTCCCGTATAGGCGAAAAGATTCAAAATCTTCGGAGAATAACCGCATTTTCTTATAATCTTGTCCGCCCAATCCCAATTACACGCCTGTTCGGGAAAAAGTCCCGTATGTTTAAAGCCCATAGGTTTTAAATTAAATTTTAAATCTCGATAGGAAATTGAAAAGACCTCCGGAAGAGAAAAAATTTCCCATTTTCCCCCTCCTCTCTCAGAGCGGATGTAACGAGCCGAGATATTTTCTTTCCAAACGTTGTCACGCTCTGTCTTCCAAATGACCTGAGGATCCGGTCTTATAAGCTTATAGCCGTTCCAGCTTTCAAGCTTTTCTCCCGAAGAGGCGTCGATAACTTTAAAATCTTTCCATTTGTCCGCTATCCACATAAGACTTTCCCCCTCCTCAAAGATTCTTATTTACAATTTAAATACAACATTAATATTTTTTAATAAAAAACTTATAACTATACTAATATAGTATAACATATAGAGCATATTTTTTCAATAGCTTCGATAAAACTTTCTCGGTGAAAAGCGTGTCAATTATGTGAAATTATAAAATATGATATGATATCAGACTTTGCCTGACACCATATCATATTAGGTAATATCATGTTGCAACATTATGCTGATAATATATATAAAGAATTTTTAATAACTTCAACTCAAAACCTCAACCCGTATATCGCCGCTATTGGTCTCGGAGTTAAAAATACCGGAAGAAAAATCAGATTCGGGAACATTAACCGAACCGCTGTCAGTTCGAACGTCAAAAATCTTCGAAGATAAAATTTGACAAAAGATATCACCGCTGACGGTTTTTATATAAAAAGAAGTCGCGTCTGAACCGTTAATTGTCACTTTTCCGCTATTTGATATAACATCGGCAGTTTCGAGAACGTTAGAAGATGAGATATAAATATCCCCGCTCGTGGTTTGTATATAAATATCGGAGGCAAACATATTTTCATAAGAAACATTCCCGCTTACATTTATAATCTCAATCTTACCGTCAACGGAATTTTTTAAATTCACGTTTCCGCTTGTATTTTTTACCGACAAACCGCCGTAAGTCCTCGCCTCAAACAAAATATCCCCGCTCGTGGTTACAATATTAGAGGAAGAAAAAGAAAAATCAAAAGGAATTGATATATCTCCGCTGACAGTTTCCAAAGAAAGAAAGTTATATTCCGTTTTCGGTAAATATACCGTTATGGAAAAATCCTGCCAATAAATTCCTATATGTTCGTACCAAGCTCGATTATCTATCCTAGTAAAAATAAGTGTATTATCCTTTACCTCAATATCATTGGTTATTTTTTCACTTTCAAAAGCTTCGACTTTACATTTTCCGTCTTCGGAAGGAAGAAAAACAACATCGCATTCAACGCCTTGTATATTTATATTCTCAAAATCATCCGTAATTTCATAAACTTTTGCCTCGCTTTTCCCCGCGAAATTAATTTTGGAAAAATCAAAATTTATGGCGGTCAAAGCGCCTAATAAAATAATTACTCCCGCCGCAATAAAAACAACTGAGACAATTATAGCGATTTTTTTTGATTTACTCATTCGACAACCCTCTCTTTCTTATAAATAGAGATTTTATACCTCTAAAAATCAGATTCCCAAATCTAATGACATAAACGGAGATTTTATTAAAGGCAAAAAACAATAAAATTGCTATTCCTGAGAAAACGAGGCCAATGCCCAGATAAAACAGACCTTGATATAAATTTCCTAAAACCATCAGGAAAACGCTTCCGGCTATACCCGAGACCCCGACCGCCGCAAAAGCTAAATTTATAGAATATAGAGCAACCACAATCGACCAAATAACAATATAGATAGAAAGCAAAATTAAAACCACCGCCAAAAGAATAGGAACCCATACGGGAGAACCTATAACTAAAAGAGCTATTTCCCACCATAAAAGTTTTCTTTTGGCTTTTATTCCCGCTTTCACTAATTTAGGCAACGATATTTCTTTCAAAATAGAAGTCGCGATATCATCGACACTTCCGAGAGAAGACACAGCCTCCTCCTCGCTCTTTCCGTTTTCGACGTAATCATCTATCATTTCATCGTAATAATCGATGGATTTTTTAACGTCGGATTCTTCTAGTCCCCTTAATTTTTGTTTGATTTCATCAAGAAATTGTTTTTTATTCATTTATCCGCATCCTCTCTTTCCACAAATTTATAAATAGACATTATTTCTTTCCAGTCCTCGGAAAAATCAACCAGCCTATTAATCCCCGCCTGGGTTATATGATAATATTTCCTGAGCCTTCCATTATGCTCCACAGAATGAACCGTCAAACAACCGGCTCCTTCCAACCTGCGAAGAATGGGATAAAGCGTAGACTCGGATATGGTTAAATAAGGTTTTATATCTTTTATTATCTGATATCCGTAAGAGTCCTTATTTTTTATCGCCGCGAGTACGCAAATATCCAAAAGCCCGCGTTTAAGCTGAATATCCATATAAAACCTCCCTTCGCATAATACTATATAACACATAATATTATTTATCAAGATGTATAAGAAAAAGTTTCATAAAATTTCACAAAAAAAATACCGGGAGACAATTTCCCCGGCAACAAAATCAAAATTAACATGAAAACAAAATTAAATAAAAAGTATAAAAAATAAGTCTTGTTTAATATTTTTATTAATATTTTTAACAAAAATTATTTTTTTACAGAAAATATTTTTATTGAAAAATATTTTCCCACAAAAACAAACAAATAATAACGTCTATTTCTAAAAGAAGTTCTTGCCATTTCGCAATGTTCATAAATACATTAACAATAAATTATTATAAAAATATTTTAATAAAAAGAAGTTATGAATCCCAAAAGAAAAAAGCATAAAGGACAAACAATTGCCCATCTATATCGCTATTATTCGCTTTAATCCATCGAACAATTATAAAATATAAACGACAAAGGCGATACAGAGGGCAAAATCTTTTCGGACAATATTCTCAATCACATTTTCAAGCTATTTGAAACTGAGAAGTATTTTATTTACGGTATTACCTAATAATGGCATTACCATAATTTATAAAAAATTCTATACAAGATTTTCTCGTAATTCTTGATAATATTGAATTGGTAAATTATCAATAAAAATAAACAAAATCAATATTTTGAATCTAAATACGCGTATCTTTCCGAAAACCAAATTCGAAGATAATCAACACAGTCGTTATAATTCCCAGTAACAGGTCTTCCCCCTCCTATATCCTGAGAAAATGACCAACCTGCGGAAGTATAATTCCGAGAAAAAGAAGAACCGAAATCTGATTGTAAAATATTTATCTTGCTTCTTCCCAAAATATTATCCTGAAAAACATTTCTCAATATATTGGCATTGGCCGAAAAAGTATTTTTCACAAGAGATAAAAATTCCGGATAATTAAGCAAAGCGTCATACCACGGGAAAGAAGAAACCCAAAGTCCGTCGCTGCTCTTCCCGGTATTTTCTCCAAAACC
>CAJFPG010000144.1 GCA_904398665.1 Candidatus Geddesella stercoravicola
AAAACTTTTTTGACGTCGTTTATCTTTCGCCCGATTCTTCCGGTAAAATTACGGCGGATATTTTGGCTGAGAAACTCACTTCCGATACGTGTTTTGTAAGTATAATGCATATAAATAACGAGACAGGGGCGATAAATGAAATAGAGAAAATTTCCGAGCTCTTGCGGCGAGCGGGAATTGTTTTTCATACCGACGCTGTTCAGTCTTTTCTGAAAACGCCTTTTAAATATTCGAAAACCGACATGGCCTCTGTAAGCGGTCATAAAACTCACGGACCGAAAGGAGTCGGGGCGTTATACATAAAGAAGGGAATTAAAGCGCGTCCCGTCATCTTCGGCGGAGGACAGGAGAAGAATATCCATTCTGGAACTTTGAACACTCAATCTATTTGTTCTTGGGCCGCCGCTGTTGAAGAGGAATCGAAAAATTTGATAAAAAATACGGAGAAAGTGACTTTTCTTTCGTCAATGGCCAGAAAGTCCCTCACGGATCTCGGCGGCATAATAATTTCCCCGAAAGACGCGTCCCCATATATCATAAGCGTGGTTTTTGAAGGATATATAGCCGAAAATATTCTTCATTATCTTTCCGCCCGCGATATTTTCGTGGCTACGGGCTCCGCTTGTTCCTCAAAAAAAGGGAGTCACGTAATGTCCGCTTTGGGTCTTGAAAAATATTCTAAGAACGCTCTTCGCGTAAGTTTTTCTCATTACAACGACGAAAAAGACGTAATGATATTTATCGCGGGGCTTCAAAAAGCCCTTAAAGAAATAATTCACTCATAGGAGAAGTTATGAAAGAAATTGTTATGCTCAAATACGGGGAGATTATCTTGAAAGGTCAAAATCGGTACCGTTTTGAGGAAATTCTTATTAAAAATATAAAAAACGCTTTGAAAAGCTTCGGTAGGATTAAAGTTTTTTCGGCTCAGTCTACCGTTTATGTCGATTTTCTCGATGATGAAACCGATATCTCCTCAGCCGTAGATTCTTTAAAAAAAGTTTTCGGCGTCTCTTCTCTAACGAGAGCGTACAGAGCCTCGTATGATTTTGACGAGGCAAAAGCAGAGGCGGCGGAATATCTGAAATTCGAGCTTATGAAAGCAAAAACTTTTAAAGTCGCCGCGAAGAGAGCCGATAAAAGATATCCTTTTAATTCAATGCAAATAGGAGCGTTTATGGGGGAATATTTGCTTCAAAGATTTAAAAATCTTTCGGTGGACCTTCATAATCCCGATATTATTGTTTACGTAGAGGTTCGGGAAGGGCATTTATATATTCATTCAACTCCTGAAAAAGGCGCCGGCGGGCTTCCCGTAGGTTCTTCCGGACACGGACTTTTGATGCTTTCGGGTGGTATAGACAGTCCTGTGGCGGGATATAAGATGGCGAAACGCGGAATGAGAATATCGGCGATTCATTTTGAGAGCCCTCCGTATACTTCCGAGAGAGCGAGGATAAAAGTTGAAAAACTCGCTGAAAAACTCTCTGCGTATGCTTCCGATATTAAGCTTTATGTGGTGGAATTTACCGAAATACAGGAGAAAATAAGGGATATTTGCAGAGATGATTTATTTACGGTTATAATGCGTCGAGTTATGTTGAGAATAGCGAATAAAGTCGCCGCGGAATGCGGCGCGGGCGTCGTGATAACGGGAGAGAGTTTGGGACAGGTCGCGTCGCAAACGATGAACGCTATAATATGTACCGACTCAGTTTCTGAAATTCCGGTTTTTCGGCCGTTGATAGGAGACGATAAACAGGAAATAATAGACGTTTCATATAGGATAGATACCTATGATATATCGATAGAACCTTACGAGGACTGTTGCACGGTATTTACTCCGAGACATCCGAAAACCTCGCCTAAAAAAGAAGAGGTTGAGTTTGAGGAATCTAAACTCGATATTGATAATTTGCTGACCGATATTTCAATAAACGTAAAAACCATATACCCGGTAAGGAAGTGAAAGTATGGAGCAATTGGTTTCTTATCTTATTCGAGAGAATAAAAAAATCGCTACGGCAGAATCCTGCACAGGAGGGCTTTTAGCGTCTCGCCTTACAGATATAAGCGGAGTCTCATCAGTTTTTGAGATGGGGGTCGTTTCTTATTCCAATCGTATAAAAACCGAACTTTTAGGGGTTTCAAAGGAACTTCTTGATTCTGTCGGGGCGGTCTCTGAGGAGGTCGCAAAAGAGATGTCAAAAGGGGTTTGCAAAAGAGCGGACGCGGATATAGGAGTTGGTATTACCGGAATCGCGGGGCCAACCGGCGGAAGTCCCGAAAAGCCTGTCGGCACGGTCTGGATTTCGTTTTATTTAAAAAGCAGCGGCGAAAATCCCGCGTTTCTTCTAAATTTAAACGGTACGAGGACAGATATCAGAAATAAAACGTGCGATATTGTTACGGAAAGACTAAAAGAATTACTCGGAGTTAAGTGAAAGCATAAAGAATTTTTATATGAGTTTTTCTTGAAAAATATTTGTTTTTTCTTTTTAAATATTTAGGAAAAGATTGATGTTAATAAAAGAGCCGACAGCCTTTCTTATAAAGGAGTGGCTAAATATTTATAATAAAAATAAAGATAAATTGAAACCTAATAAAAAATTCGGATTAAAAATAATAAAATATTTGAAAAACAGATATTTTGTTATGGAAATTGAGACGCAGAGCTAAAAGAAGTCGTTCATATTTTTAAATGAATATTTTAAAAGTAAATTGAATGGAAAAAAAACGATAATAAAACTTTTGAGGTGTTGGATAAAAAATTGTACGATATTCAAGACGATATTTTTAAACATAATAAAATTTTATTTGGCATTGAATTCTTCGTATATTTTTGTTGAGGGAATTAGTTATTTATATGACGAGTTGATTGCTTTTAGTTGCTTAGACGAAGAGAATATAAAAACTATTTTTTTTATCGGCACAATATATTCAATATAGAGAAAAGTTTAAATATCGACGACAATTTTCTTAAAATATACGGATTTTTAAAATATGGAAAATAAAAAAATTTGACTTGATAATTTAAGAAGATAAAAGTATGCTGAAAATTCAGATTATAAAGAATGGAAAATAACTACAAAAGCACGGCGGAACTAAAATGTTTTTTTATTCCGCCGCTTTATTTATAATGAATTAATAAAAAATGTCAAAAAAATAAAGTTAATTACCATAGGACAAATAAAAGTTTCTTATGAAGCAAGGCGATGCGGTTTTTTACATACCAAACGACGGCTGGTATCTTAGTTCAAATAATTTGTCTGGACTTTTTCAAGAAGAAAAGAATTACACCGTATTTTAGAACGTAAAAACATACGAGGAATTAAATATAGATTTTTATAAACGCGGAAATCTATAAAAGATTATGAACATACGATTGTATAAATTGGATAAAAAACATAAAATCTATGTTAATGATTTTAAGGATAGTTTAACGGAACTGTAATATGTATAGTAATTTGAAAGTGAGATGTAATTATGAAAATGAAATTATTTAATAAGTCAAAGAAAAATGACGATATCTTAAATGAGAAAGTAAAATATATTGTATGTCCTCGTTGTAAGAGGAAAGTTTTTAACGAAGCAATTATTTGTCCGTTTTGCAAATTCGGTATTTTAGCATATATTAACGGAAATATTGACGAAAATGTAAATTCGGTTAAAAATTAAAATTTAAACAAAAGCAAATAAATTTTAATTTGAAAAAGAGAGGATATTATGAAAATCGGCAAGATAGCCTTTATGATTTTGAACTTAGTATTATTACAATTAGGCAGAATTATATTTAAATACGTGATATTTATTTTTATCGACAGAAGTTTATTATCAGACGTGATAGTAAATATGTTATACATGGGAATAATAATCGGCGTTTTTATCGCGATTATAAAAAAGAAAAAAATAAATATAAATATTTTTCCTGAAAAATTTAATATAAAATATAAAGTATTTACTATTATAGTATCATTGTTTTTTATAATAACACCTATTGTTACGACAAATTATCAATTATATAATATATTATCCCTTATATACAACGCTATAATTACAGTAATTTTTGAAGAATTTATTTTTAGGGGATATATATTTAAGGAAATCAGTTTAATGAAAAATGATTTAATTACATATATAGTTTCGACTTTATTATTCGGTATATGGCATTTTGGATATATTGACACGATAATTTGGAGGACTTCTTTATTTTATACGAATTCAGATATTGTAAATATAATGTTTTGGAAAGTTTTGGAAAGTTATAACAGGCATAGTAATTGGAATAGTTTTAGGATTTTTCAGATATAAAAATAAAAACGTATATTCGTCAATATTGATACATACATTTATAAATACTTTTGGGAGCTAAATTATAATTTTTTATTATTTTTAAGTTTTTATTTTAATTCGCTGGGAGTGATAAAGAAAATATTATCGTAAATATTTTTATAATTCAAAATTTATTTATAAAAACTTTTCTTCATTTTTTTTCATATTTCATCAAGAACGGCTTTTTTACGAGCTGTTTTTCTGTCGTTAGCCGTCGAATTTTAGAGACTGTCGTTTAAGGTCGAAGAAATTTTCTTGAAATCCGGATTTTCTAATGTATAATTTAATTGTAAGAAATTATTTCTTTATATTAAATTTAATGAAATCAAGAAAATAAGACAGATAGAGAAAGGATGTAAAAAATGAACGAAAAAATTTTCAGAATGCTTCCGATAGACAGTATACAACCGGACCCTTATCAACCCAGAAAAGTCTTTAACGATAGGGAAATAAAAAAACTTGCGGATAGTATTTTGAGCGTCGGGGTTATTCAGCCTCTTACGGTGTCTTATGCTGGGGCCGGGAATTATCGTATAATAGCCGGCGAAAGACGTTATAGGGCATGTGTCGCGGCAGGTTTATCCTCTATCCCTTGTCTTGTAGTTACCGCTTCCGAAGAGGATTCCGCGATTATGACGGTGACGGAAAATTTACAGAGACGAGATTTGAATTGTTTTGAGCAGGCTCATGGAATCCTCGCTTTGATAAAAGGACTTAATCTTACTCAGGAAGAAGTCGCGTCCAGACTTGGTATCAGTCAATCTGCCGTCGCGAATAAACTTCGTCTTTTAAAAATTCCTCTTGATATCCAGGATTATCTTATAAAAAATCATGTTGGAGAAAGGCAGGCAAGGGCTCTTTTAAGTCTTGACCCTTCGGAATACGGAGCTGTCGCCCGTTATATGGTTGAAAATAAAATGAACTCCTCCGGAACGGAAGAGTTCGTGACGAGATATTTAAAAAGTAAAAAGAAGAAATCCCGCGGGGCAAAGATGAAAGGATATTGCGGAGATGTTCGACTTTATATAAATTCTTTAAACCAAACTCTCGGAATGATGAAATCGTCTGGAGTAGCTTCTGAGAGTCGAAAAGAAGAATTTGACGATAAAGTTGTATATACTTTCGTTATAAATAAGGCTATCAGCTAAAATTCCGCTTTCGCTATTCTGACAACAAGGCTTTTTCCGTAAGGATAACCCGTGCAGTTTATTTCTGTTTCAGAAGTATTTTGAGAGAATGACAAGGGTTCGTCGTTATCAATCCATCGTATATTTTTGATTTTTGCTATGTTTCCTGAAAATTTACGAATGCCATTTCTCGTTTTTCGTCCCATTACAACTTGTTCTTTTGCCTCTACAGCAAGATCATGAATATAAAAATATATGTTTCCGTTATATTCGAGAGCGAAGTCTTTATCTTCCCCTTTTATGTGTGTCGGTTTCCCGAGGTAAACTGAATCTCCCGATATCTTTATCCATTTACCGATTTCTTCAAGTGTCGCTTCTTGTAATTTTATTATTTTCCCATCTGGTTCAAGTCCGATATTCAGAAGATAATTCGCTCCTATTTTTCTGCAAGAACAAAGACTTTCTATCAGCTCCGGAACCGATTTGCTATCAAAATCCTCTTTCCCAAACCCCCAATGGTCGTTTATGGTTTGACACATTTCTGCGGCTACGTATTTTTTCATTCCTTCTCTGTCCATGGGTTTCGGATGCCCCTGTTCAAAAGTAACGCTGTCTATATACGGATTTCCGATTTCTCCTCGTGCGGTAATTCCCGTATTGTTGATTATCATTGCGTTTGGTTGTAATCGTCTTATCATAGAGTATAATTTGTCTTCTTGCCAATCCGCGTTTGGTTTTGACCAATTCCCATCAAACCAGAATCCTCCGATTTCACCGTAGTTTGTACAGAGTATTTCTACTGAGTCTCTTAAATATTGTAAATAAGCGTCGAAATCGTGTTCAAATCTGTCGTCGTACCAGTCAAGCGTAGTATGGTAAAGCATTGGCATAATATTGTAGTTTTTGCAAGCCGTTACATATTCTGAGACAATATCTCTTCCCGCGGGAGAATGAATAACGTCGTAAGTTGAAAGTCCGCAAGTATTATATAAAGAAAATCCCTCGTGATGTCTCGTTGTTAATGTAATATATCTCATGCCGGCTTTCTGTGCCGTAAACGCGATTTTTTCAGCGTCAAAATCTTTTGCTGTGAAGGTTTCTTTTAATTTTGAATATTCTGTTTTGGGAATGTTTTTTAAATGCATAATCCATTCTCCTTGTCCCAGTTGAGAATAGAGTCCCCAGTGTATGAACATTCCGAACCCCATCTTTTCAAATTCGGAAATTCTTTTTTCGGCAATTGGAATAGACATATATTTTTTACCTCCAATATAATTTATTTTAATATGATTTATTTTAAATTAGAGAAATAAATTATTTTTTTATCTTTCATTAAATTCTTTTGATTTCAAAATGATTATATTGTTATATAAAGTATTATATAATTGTGCAATTATATAATTGACATACGTAAATGTTGCGGAATCACATATTTTTTACAGTATATCATTAAATTTATATAATTGTCAATTTTTTTATATTAGTAAATAATTTTATTATAAAAATAACAGATTAAGTATATATATCTGTGAAATTGTTGAAAAACGCATAAATATAATAAAAACTGATGATAATAGTAAAAAAACCTCGATATAACTCACAAAAAGTTCACAAAAAGGGGGTTGACAGGTAGAAGGGGGTGTGATATAATAAATAAGCTGCCGCGAGAGAGGGAAACTCTTAGAG
>CAJFPG010000145.1 GCA_904398665.1 Candidatus Geddesella stercoravicola
AATGAATAATTTCTCGGTCTTTTTATTTTTTTATTAGTTATTCTCGTTTTGCTTGTTTTTCTTTTTTCATTTTTTTATTATAATTTTTAACTGAATAATTTATAAATAAAAATTTTTGTCTCCGTGGAAAACGAATACTGTATTTTTTTTCTAAAAAAAATCTTTTGAAATTATGAGAAATTTTATTATTTAATAAATTTTTTATCTTATTTGGCTTTTTAATTTTTTCGAATAGTTTTTATAGAGAATCGTTTATTTTGATAGCTTTAAAATTTTTTTGCCTTTTTATAATTTGTGTTTTTGTTTTTTTGTTATTGACAAAATAAGTTTGCATAATGATGAAATCAATTGCTATCTAATTTATATATAAGAATTAAAAATTTCAAATAATTTAATAATACGAGAATAAAAAAATTTCAATTTTTTTAATTACCTTTCATTTTTGAATTTTTATTATGTAATTACGGTTTTGATTAGATACTTTTTACGATGAGAAGGTTTATATATATTTTTATTTAATCTTTTTTTTCTTTTATGTTTTTCGCGTGTCGTTTTTTCCATTTTAACAATAATGCCGAGTTTATGATTACGACTACCGAACCGGCGTTGTGAACTAAGGCTCCGACAACAGGGTTTAACAATCCTGTTATAGCGAGGAAAATAGCGATAAAGTTAAGTCCCATTGAAAAAGTAAGATTAAGTTTGATAGTTGTCATCATTTTTTTTGAAAGAGACATTAAATGCGGTAATTCTTTAATCTCATCGTCTATAAGCGCTATATCCGCGGCGTCTACCGCTATATCGCTGCCTATTCTTCCCATCGCGATTCCGACATCCGCTTTTTTGAGCGCGGGAGCATCGTTTATTCCGTCGCCTATCATACAGACGGCGTTGCCGTTTTTTTGATAAGCGTCAATATAATTCAGTTTATCTTCGGGCATACAATCCGCGTAGACTTCTTTAATATTCAATTGTTCTGCGATCGCTTCGGCGGCATGTTTATTATCTCCCGTGAGAAGAACAGGCTGAATGTTCGTTTCTCGCAGTAAGTTTATCATTTGATAGCTTTCTTGTCTTATTGTATCTGATAAAACAATATATCCCGCTAAAACGTCGTTAACTGTTATATATATAACCGTGCTTCCGTTATTTATATATTTTTCGATTTTTTCTTTTGCTTCTTTTGAAATTTGGAGTTCCTCTTTCTTTGAAAGAGTTTTAAGGTTCCCAGCTTTAATTTTTTCTCCATTTACCGTCGCGAATACTCCTTCCCCGGGTATAATCTCAAAATTTTCGGCTAATGGAATTAATTCTTCCGTTTCTTTATAACGATTAACAATTGCCTTCCCTAATGGATGTTCGGAAAATTGTTCGGCGGAGGCGGCAAAAGTAAAAATATCGTTTTCTTTGTATTTGTCTGATAGACTTTCCACCGCCATGACTTTTGGAGCGCCGTATGTCAGGGTCCCGGTTTTATCAAAAGTTATTTTTGAGACATTCGCAAGCCTCTCCAAGGCGTCTCCTTCTCGAACAAGGAAGCCGTGTTTTGTCGCGTTCCCAATAGCCGCCATAATAGCAGTAGGGGTTGCGAGAACTAAGGCGCAAGGGCAGAAAACGACAAGAATTGTTACCGCTCTGATTATCTCTCCCGTTATAATCCAAGTAAGAGAAGCGGCGGTTAGCGCTATGACTACTATCCATGTCGCCCATTTGTCCGCAACCCTGACAATTTTCGCTTTGCCGGCATCAGCTGATTGCACCAAACGTATCATTCTTTGAACAGAGCTGTCTTCTCCGACTTTCAAAGCTTTCATCTCAAAAACCCCAAATTGGTTAACGGTTCCGCTCGATACATTATCCCCGACAGTTTTATCAACGGGAAGCGATTCCCCTGTCATCACGGCCTGATTTATAGATGTTTGACCGGATAAAATTATTCCGTCGACAGGAATAGTTTCTCCTGGAATGACTCGAATCACGTCTCCGATTTTTACATTTTCGGCAGGAATAATTTTTTCTTTTCCGTCTTCAATTATTCTTGCGTTTTGCGGCGTTAAATGCACGAGTTTTTCGATTCCCGCCCTGGCTTTTTCTACCGTGAGGTCTTCAAGCAAAGTACCAAGTTGCATAATAAACGCTACTTCTCCAGCGGCAAAAATCTCTCCAATACAAACGGAAGCGATTAACGCGAGAGAAACAAGAACATCGGCTTTTATATCAAACGCGGTTATGAGTCCTATTATGGCTTCCATGACAATTGGAACTCCGCAAAGTATAATGGCTATCCACGCGGCGTCAAAGGGAAGAGGTATTAAATTAAAAATACTTATAATAAGAGAGACTGCTGAAACTATGAGAAAAATAATATCTTTTTTTATTCCTCCTATTTGCATAATTTTTTCCGCTTTTTTTGCAAGGCGTCTCATTTATCTGGCTCCTTTCTATACCTATGGGGGTATATGTATATTATATAGACAGAAATATGAATTGTCAAGGGAAATAAAAAAAAGACAGAGTTAAAATCTGTCTTTTTACAAAAAATTTAATTTTATATTTGTTTATATAGTTTATGATTAAAAAACGTTATGGATTTATATTTAATTATATTTTTTATAATTTTTATAATTTTTCTTTAAGAGATTACGAATAGAAAGGAGGAGGGGAAACCCTCTAATAAAGTTTGGTAGAATCGTATATTAGGAGTCAAAGACTAATACTTTTTTAATTTTATTTTGAATGAGAAAATGAAGATATATTATGATAAAAATATATTATTATATTATCTAGATTTTATTTCATATTCGCGAAACGTTCCACCGCTTTTGTAAAGCTTTCGATAGTTTTATCGGCGTCCCCATGCTCAATTCCGTCTCGTACGCAATGTTTAATATGACCTTCGAGCACGACTTGACCGGTTTTATGAAGAGCGGATTTTGCCGCGTTTATCTGGGAAAGAATATCCTCGCATGGAATATCCTCGTCAATCATTCTGTCTATTGCCTGTACTTGACCGATTATTTTTTTCAGTCTTCGATGCAGATTGTCGGCGTCCATACATTGTCTCATAGCAAAGCCTCCGTATTAGGGATATCCGTATTATATCAAAATTTAATTTTGCTGTCAAGATTGAGAGGAGGAGAGGAAAAATTAAAAGTCAAAAAGATGGTTTATTAATAATAAAAAATTTGATAATATTTTTTTGATAATATTTTATAGTAAAATTTTTATATTATGCTTTAAGAAAACCTTAATTTATAAATATCAGAATATCGATAATGTTTTATATAACAAAATTTTTTTACTATATTTTATATTTATATTATATTCCCTACTTTAATTTAATAAAAATATTTACTTTATTCAATATATTTTTATATAATTTAATTCTTTATAAATTTTGTTGTAAGAAAACGATAAAATATATGTATTTTTTAATAAAAAATGTTAATATAATATTTATTTTTTTTAACGTACGTAAGTTTCGAAAAAATATCATATAAGTTATATAAAGATATACAATAATTCGTATCGTAAGAAACTGTTAATAAGCTCAATTGAGGCGATTTGAACTTTTAATAAACAATAAGTTATATTTAGTTTTTAGTGACCTAATTAATAAATTATATTACTTTTTTATTTATTGATAATAGTTGGCGGCCAAAGTTACAATAAGGTTAAAAATATCAGCTGGAATTTTTATTCGTGTCAGTAAAATTCTCTTGAGAGTTTGAATAAAAAATTTAAAAGTTTATAGTAAATATGAAACGTATGGTGATTATAATGAATAAAGATTAAAATAAATTAAAAATATATTAAAATATATAAATAATGTATTTTATGTTATTACAAATGTTAAGAATAAAAAATTGATTTATTCAAATTTTTTGATATGAAATATTTAATAATTGCGTAATATGAAATAATGAAAATATAATTTATTAGATAATCAGCTTATTCTATGGAATCGTATGTTAATCTGCTTGCATTATTAAGACTGAATTTAAGAATGTAATAAAGTGACTTCTTTTAATTGGAAGTAATTTAAAAGTTTAGTATTGAAGTGTGTGTGGGAGGGGGGGGTGAAAAGGCGGAATAATAATATTTTGGTAAAAGTTTATTGCTTTAATTTTATATTTTTTTAAGAGTTTTAAATATTTGTCGTAATAAGCGCTTGTGATTACATACTATCAAAAATTCCCGTTGAATTTAAAAGAGCATAACGGGGAAATTGTATAGAATCGCTTTCGCGGTATAATATAACAAAAAGAAATGATAGGTTATTAATAACAATCAAGAATTTATATAATTTGCAATTCTTTTAAAATATTATAAATATGTATATTCATAAATTTTCATAATGTTGAGTTTATTCTCGATATTTTAAAGTTTCCTTATTTTTTTATTTTGATAATTTGTGTCATTTTATTTTTTATTAAATTTTTTAGTTCGAAACAAAAATAATTTTTTAAGATATAATTTAATTTTTCATCGTAATTATTTAAAGATAAGAATTATATCGACATTTTATAATAGTTAAGTGGAGCAAATCGCTATCTGTTTTCGCTATATAATCAACAAATATTTATTTATTTTTTTCTCTCTCATTCACTTTGGGAAAAAGACTTGAAAGGAAAGACATATCGCGGCCTATAAAAAAATTCTTATCAGAATAAAATTTTAAAAAAATTATTACTGAGGTAAAATTTGCAAACATTTTGAAAAAGTTATAAGTTATATATAATATGTTTTATTTTTTTGAAAGAATTTGTCTTGATTTAAAAGTATTCCTTTTTTATAAAAAACTAAAAAATCGGAACAAGAAAAATTTTCTTGTTCCGATTTGGTGACTCGTACGGGAGTCGAACCCGTGTTACAGCCGTGAAAGGGCCGTGTCTTAACCACTTGACCAACGAGCCGTAAAATATTCTTAGTATAAACCTTGGGGTCAAAGAGAAAACAGTAAAAGCTGTTTTCTCTTTGGTAGCGGAAGTCGGATTTGAACCAACGACCATTCGGGTATGAACCGAGCGCTCTAGCCAACTGAGCTATTCCGCCATATTTATATAATATCAAAGCCGCTATACTATTATACAGAATTCCATTTTAAAAGTCAATATTCATTTTTTACAAATTATTGTATTTTTTGTAAAAAACAATAAAATATTGGAGAAGTGAAAAAATCAGTTTTCGGCTCTGGATTCGTCCATATAAGAAGACATAAGATCGGCCATATAAAAAAGCAGAGTAACGGGATATCTTTCGTTTACGTTTTGCAAAAGATTTTTATATTCATAATCTTCTCCTCCGTACGGACCCATGTGATAAAAAATTATCAATTCCTCGTCAAATTTAAGAGGGATAAAGCTTTTTATTAATCTTATGGACCTTGAAGAATGGGGAAGAGGTAAGGCTATATTTTTACCTGTCGCCCAGAAATCATAACTTTCCCATTTTCCGTCGACTTTTCTGTTTCTTTGTTCCTTGACGTAATAATTAACTTTACAAAGATCGTGGCAAAGCGAGGTTATTATTATTGACTCCTCCGGATAATCTATATTCCTCAGTTCTAACAGAGATTTGAAGTTTTTATAAACATTCAGGCAGTGAGATAAAAGCCCTCCGTCAAAATTGTTATGAAATTTTGACGACGCCGGAGCGGTAAAAAAATCCGTTTTTGTTTCAAGATAGTTTATAAGCTTATCGACGCCTTCTCTTTCCGTAGATTTAAGAAGTTTTATAAATGTTTCTTTTTGCTCTTTTATAACTTCGTTTTCCATTATTCCTCCGTCTCCCTTTTCCCCTGATCTGATATCTGACACTTTATCTGATTTGTCCATCTCCTAGAATAACGTATTTATATGTAGTTAGAGCGTCAAGCCCCATCGGACCTCTGACGTGCAGCTTTTGTGTCGAGATTCCTATCTCAGCTCCGAAACCGAACTCAAATCCGTCGGTAAATCGAGTGGAAGCGTTGTGATAAACCGCCGCCGAATCCACGCCGCCGAGAAATCTATCGACATTTTCTTTGTTTTCCGATATGATTGAGTCGCTGTGATGAGTTCCGTATTTATTTATATGAGATATTGCCTCATCGACCGACGAAACTATTTTAATCGAAAGGGCCAGCGAGAGATATTCCTTGTAAAAATCATCCTCGGTAGCCTTTTCGCAGGGGATTATTTTCGTTGTTTCCTCACAACCATATATCGTCACTCCTTTATCGGAAAGCTCGGAGTAGAGCGGCGGCAAAAATTCTTTCGCTATATTTTTATTGATTAAAATTGACTCTGCCGCGTTACATACCGAGGGACGAGATGTTTTCGCGTTAACAATAATATTTTTCGCCATTTCAAAGGCTGCCGTTTCATCAACGTAAATATGGCAGTTTCCCACTCCCGTTTCAATGACGCCGACAGTCGCGTTTTCTACGACAGATTTTATTAATCCCGCGCCGCCTCTTGGAATGAGAACGTCTATGTATTCGTTCATCTTCATAAGTTCTGTCGCCGAATTTCTGGAAGTGTCTTCTACGAGCTGTACCGCGAATGGATCGATACCCTCTTTTTCAAGGGATTTTCTTATTATATGAACAAGCTCGCGATTAGTTTCAAACGCCTCTTTGCCGCCTCTTAAAATTATCGCGTTTCCTGTTTTCAACGCGAGCGCCGCGGCGTCTACTGTAACGTTTGGGCGGGATTCGTATATCATCGCGATAACGCCGAGAGGCACGATTTTTTTAAAAATTTTGAGTCCGTTTGGCCTGGTTGTTACGAGCGTCATTTCTCCGATTTTCGATTTTAATTTCGAAACCTGTGAAACCCCATTCGCTATTCCTTTAATTCTTTCTTCGTTCAGAGCGAGTCTGTCAAGCATTACTTTTGACATACCGTTCTCTTTTGCTTTTTTTATATCGTCGGCGTTTGCGTTTAGGATTTTGTTCTGATTTAAAATAAGATTTTCTGATATGGATGTCAGAACCGTATTTATTTTATTTTCAGAGAGCGCGGCGGTTTTATAAGAAGCGATTTTCGCGGCGGCTCCGTTTTCCTTGACCGTCATATTACTGTCCTTTCGTGCTTTGTAATGTTACTAAAAGAATCGCTTTTGTCTATGAAAGATAAATATTTTTTGATATTTTTATCTTATCTTAATTTTTTCCAGAATAAAAATTGTCATATATTTTAGTTTTTTTCGGAATAAAAATTGTCGGTTGTATGTATCCTTAGTTTTTTTCGGAATAAAAATTGTCGGTTGTATGTATCCTTAGTTTTTTTTGGAATAAAAATTGTCGGTTGTATGTAACCTTAG
>CAJFPG010000146.1 GCA_904398665.1 Candidatus Geddesella stercoravicola
CGAGGGAAGCTACTACTTCATAAACAGCACGTTGAAGGCGGTCAAGGATTGCGAGTACGCGTTCAGTGAGAAAGCGTCGAACGGATTGATGCCGGCGGGCAAATACACGTTTGATGCCGACGGAAAGATGATACTTGACTGAGAGTAAAGTCCGGGAACCGAGAGCGGAAGACGCGAAGAGAAAGATATTTCGCTCAAAGTGAAAAGATAAGGATTAAGACACTCCTAGAAGAAGAAAGACCCATAAAGGGTCTTTCTTCTTTTTGTGTTGTCTTATTTTTTTTCAGTATATTAGGGTGTTTTAGTTTTGTTTTATGTTTTGTTATTCTCGTAGTGTTGTCGGAGGAGAGAGAGGAGGAAAACAGTGGAGAGATGGAAAGATAGAAAAAAGAAGATAAAACAGGGGAGGTTTTGGGCATAGCGAGAAGGGAAGAAATGGAAGACAAAAGAAGGCTCGAAGAGACATAGAAGAAGCTCTAATTAGAGAGAAAAAGACAGATTAATATGAAGGTTGAATTTTTGAGGTAGGAAAATTGGTATGGAATAAAGAGTAGAATATATTTATTTTTACATTATTATTTTTTTATATTATTATTTTTAACAGTTCAATTTTCAGACAAAATATATGAGGAAGCCCTTTCTTTTTGCTTTTGAAATTTTTTGAGCTCTTTTTTTATTTTATAAAAAAACAGAATAAAAACATTAAAAGCGTTATGAAATAAAAACGCATATAAAGATTCTCCAAAAAAATTTAACCTACTATAAATCTTTTGGAAAAATAAAAAATTCCTTATTTTTTAATTAGGACATCTTTTATTTTCTCTCTTACTTTTTTATTGACACTTCCTTTATTTTTTCGACAATTATTTTCTTTCTTTTTTCTTTTTTTCTTTATTATTATTTTTTTATATTTCTTAATTTACAAATAATCTATTATTTGTATTCAGTTCATGATGTAATATCCACTCATAAAACCTTCTTAAAACGATTTTAATCTTTTGTGGCAGTATAATAATATCAATATAAAAAACATATAAAAAACTCGTATAGATTGACTTAAAAATAACTTTTTAAATTAAATATAGTTTATAATTAAATATAATTTTTTAAGCAGAAATTTTTTATTTCTTATTTTACATCTTTGCTTTTTTATAGACTTTTTATTTATTAATTACTATTTATCGATTTTTCAATAATTATCTTTTAAATTATTTCTTTAATAATTTTAATCATTTTTCTTTGATTGTAATTTTACGACTACTTCTTTTATCTCAATATCATTTTAATAAAATTTTAATTCTTCAAACTAAAACCCCCATTTTTAGATAAAAATGGGGGTTTTAGTTTCATCAAAAAATGATATTTTACGTTATGTTTTTTTATTTTTCGGGAAAAACCCGAAAAGAAAAACATAAAAATTCTTTTAAATGGGTCTTCTGTCGCCGTAAATATTCTTTTTTCATTCTTCTCCGTCATTTCAATGCTTTTTTCTTTTTTCCTCGAAAAAATATTCCTTTTATATTTATCTTTTTGTCTCGAAAACAGACGGAAAAAAACGAAACAAGCGAGAAATTAAACTTAATTTTTTTTATAAAAGTATTTCCGACCATATCTTTTTATCTAAATTTATTCGATATTTATCAAATAAATTAATCTTTTCACAAAAAAAATTTTTATTCACCTTTTTCGGAAAACATTCAGAATTTTCGACAGATACCCCTTCACTTTTGGGGCAAATTTCTGCTATTATATTCTTGCAAAGCCAAACAAGTCAGGCTTACCCGGGTTATCTATCTAAAAATAAAAAAAATATCAACAGAAGGAAGTTCACCGTATGTCTGAAAAACATAATCTAAAAATTCTTATTTTAGACGAGCAGGATTCTTTTAAAAATATGTGCAAAGAAACTCTTCTCGCGTCGGGATATCGAAATATAGAAACAACCGACGACCCTATTTTGGCTCTCGAACAAATTAAAAGAGAAATGGTAGACGTAGTTATTTTCGACGTTATAATCTCTAAAATAGACGGGCTGGAATTTATGCGACGAATTTCCCTTATGAATTTGAGCAAAAAACCCATGCTTATAGTTTGCTCCGCTATATCGATAGATTCGGTAATATCTCAGATGATAGCTCTTGGGGCAGATTATTACATGATAAAACCGCTCTCTTACGATGTTCTCGTTGAAAGAATCAATATGTTATTGCCGAAAGACGAGAACCCTGACAATGAGAAAAATCGCATATTTTCAAAACAAGTCCCCCTCTCAAAAGAGGATTTGGAATTCGAGCTTGAAAAAAAAGTTACCGCCGTTATCTCTGAAATCGGAATCCCGGCTCATATAAAAGGATATAATTATCTGAGAGCAGCGATAATAATGGCGATAAAAAATCCTGAAACAACAAGCGGAGGGGTCACCAAAATTATCTATCCGACAATCGCTAAAATGTTTAATACATCAGCCTCAAGAGTCGAAAGAGCCATAAGGCACGCGATAGAATCCACTTGGAACAGGGGGAATATTGAGACGCTCGATCGTTTCTTCGGATATACAATAGACGAAAATCGAGGAAAACCTACCAACTCACAATTTATCGCAATAATCGCAGAGACAATAAGACTCGGGAATAAAGAGTTTAAAAATCTCTCAAACAACAGAACCGCCTAATTCTCATTTTATTATATTAACATCGCGATTCCATTTCATATTTTATTACATATTCCTTTTCCCTTATTTTTCATATTGTTATTCGCGGGGGGACAATACCCTCCCAAGAAATTTTCCTCCGCGGATAACACCCCATAAGCCTCTTTTCCTTTTTTTCTTTTTTATTCTTTATTTTGAAAGTCCGCTGAAATCGTCGGAAAAATCTTCCGATAAATTCGGCGGATTTTTCTTCTCTTTTCCCTCTTAACATTTATTATTCTCCCATATAAATAATTTATCAATAAAAAAGAAATTTGTCAATATCCCACGAAAAAATATATTAAAAAACATAAACCTTTTTTAAATTTTCCACGCTTCTCTCAAAAGACAGATTTTTTTAAATAAAAAATAACTATACATAAAAAGGAAAAAATTAAAATAATAATTTCGCGAAAATAAAGAAAAACTCGCATACAAAAAATTTCTATCGATTTTAAAAAATTAACTCAAAGTATAGACCGACCCCTTTAATCCTTTTCTTTAAAAGACACATTTCGCGTCTAGATACAATTTCGCGTTTTAAAAAAATATTATCCTCAAATTTAAAACTCGAAAAGAGCGAACAATCTCTTTTTTTTTACAATACAAAAAATAAATATAGAAATTAAATATAGATAAACGACTCAAAAGGAATTTAAAACTAATAATTATCAGAAACGGTAACCCTTCTCCGCCGTAAGCGTGTGGCTTACGGCTCGTATTTATTCCGACGCGGAATATTAAGACTCTTTCAATTTGTCTCTATATATTAGAGAAAATTTCCAAATTTTATATGAAAAACTTTGTTTTATAATAAAAACTTTATAATATAACATAACGGAAAATATACTTTATTTTTCTTCGTCGTTCTTCGCCTCTTTTTTTATTCAAAATTTACTTCCGATTTTTTATCTATTTAAGAATTATTTTCATAAAATTTTTTCCTCTAATCTTTACTTTCATTTATTCATATATTTATTTCTTCATTTTTTATAATTCTTTGACAATGCCAAAAATCGCAAGTCTCTTCTATATTTTTATCCCGCGTAGAAAACAAATCAACAAATTAACGACCGAACTCTTTTTTTTTGTTTTTTTGCTTTTTGCTTTTTTGTTTTTTTGCTTTTTCGTTTTTTTTGTTTTTTCTGTTTTTTCTTTTTTCTCCTCTCTCTTCCTTCTCTTTTCTCTCTTTTTTTCTTTTTTCGCCTCTCTTTTCTTTTTTCTCCTCTCTTTTCCCTTTCTTTTCCCTCTACGCCCTCTCTGTCTTCTCTTTTATATATTTCTTCTCTTTCATATCTCATTTCCGCCCTCTTCGCGTCTTTCCTTTTGTTACGGCTTTCTTCCAAAAAACTTTATCTTTTTCTCGCGGCTTCTTGCCGCGGGCCGTCGTTCCGAGTTGTTCAGATTTATGACTCGACATTTTAAAATTTAAGAAAATAGGAACTTCACGTCTTTCTATTTACTTTTTTGTCCCGCTATGTTATACTTATCTTGAAAAAATCTTTCGCAGAGGTAAATTATGATAGAAAAATTAAAAGAGCTCGCTGAAAAATATGACGAAATAAAAGAAAGCCTGTCCGATCCGGACATTGTATCCGATATCTCGAAATACACCGCTCTTATGAAAGAATACAAAAACCTGACGCCCATAGCCGAAAAATACAAAGAATATGAAAAAACGGCGAAAGAAATGAAAGAAGCCGAGGAACTTTTAAACTCGACGCTTGAAAAAGATTTTAAAGAAATGGTCGAGGAAGAATATCTCGCCGGAAAAGAAAAACTATCTTCCCTTGAAAACGAGCTTAAAATCCTTTTGCTCCCCAAGGACCCGAACGACGAGAAAAACGTCATAATGGAAATCCGCGGCGGAGCGGGCGGAGAAGAAGCGGCGCTTTTCGCGGCGGAACTTTTCAGAATGTATTCGATGTACGCCGAAAAAAAAGGATATAAGGTTGAGGTTTTGTCTGAAAACGAAACAGAGCTGAAAGGTATTAAAGAAATCAGCTTCTCAATTGAGGGCGAAGGCGCTTACAGCCGCCTTAAATTCGAAAGCGGGGTCCACAGGGTTCAAAGAGTCCCGGAAACAGAATCTCAGGGCAGGATACACACTTCCACAGTGACGGTCGCGGTTTTGCCCGAGGTAGACGAGATAGATTTTGAGATAAATCCCGCGGACCTTCAAATAGAGACTCACCGTTCGGGGGGCGCGGGCGGACAACACGTAAACAAGACGGAATCGGCCATCAGAATTATTCATCTTCCGACGGGAATTGTCGTTGACTGTCAAGACGAGAGAAGCCAACACAAAAATAAAGAAAAGGCGATGAAAATTTTACGCTCCCGCATTTACGAGAGTATGAGAGAAGAACGAGAGGCAAAAATCGCGGGGGAAAGAAAAAGCCAAGTAGGAACGGGAGACCGCAGCGAGAGAATAAGAACATATAACTTCCCCCAGGGAAGAGTCACCGATCATCGTATCGGACTTACCCTGTATAAACTGCCTCAATTTATGGACGGAGATTTAGACGAGGTTATAGACGCTCTTATCACGACGGCTCAGGCCGAGAAATTGAGAGCGGGAGAGTAAGAGAGGAAAAATATGAAAAAAACAAAGGAAACAAGGGAAGAAACAAGGAAAGAAAAGAAAAAAAACAGAAGTCTTTTTTTTCGGATTTCGGCGAGAATTCTTCTCTCGCTGCTCCTTGGAACGGCGTTGACATTTTTGAGTATTTTTGTCCCCGTTCGAATCGATTCCACCTCAGATATCGAGGATATGAATTTCGGAAAACCTTTCGCTTTTATACATCAAAGTTCCGGAGCTCTTATCAGAGAGGAGTTTTTGCCTATTTACGCGTTTATACAAACGGATCTCCTTGAAGACTCCACGGAATTTAACGTCGAAATGTCGTTAGCGTCACTCGGAACAAATTGCGCCGCGGTTTTGGCGATAGTTTTTGTGATTTTCATAATAAAAGAACAGAGAAAAAAGAAAGAATCGGAAAAAGACCATCGCGAAAAGATAAAAAAGACAGAGGATTCTACGCCTTACGAAAAGGAAGATAATTTGAGGACAAAGACGCCGCAAGCAAACAGCGAAACGGATAACAAGGACGAAGAACGGGAAAATGCCTAAAATTATCTGGAAAGGCGTTATAAAAAGCGAAAACGACTTTCCGTCTTCCCCTCTTCCGAAAAACGCCGTAAAAATAAAAGGAGAAACGGATATAAAAAAGATGCAAATAAAAGCCTTGCCTTTTATGATACCGGCCGCTCTTATTTGTATTATATGTATGCTCGTCAAAACTATCGCGGCAAACAAGGCGGTAATAAACGTCTTTTCTTTGTTCGCCGGCGTCGTTATCGGATTTTTGCTGTTGGTTTTTCACGAGTTATTACACGCCGCCGCCTTTCCGAAAAACGCGACCGTATATATAGGCTTTATGCCGAAAAGTCTCGCCCCTCTCGCGCTTTCGTCAAGTCCGGTGAAACGAAATCGATTCATATTTATCAGCCTTCTGCCCATTATTTTGGGGATTGTCCCCCTGATCGCGTTTTGCCTGTCTCCCGCCGAGTTAAAGACCTTCAACGGTCTTTTTTTCGGAATGGCGGTAATGGGAATGGTAAGCGTTTATCCCGACCTTTACAACATCTTCAATATTTTAAAGACGGTTCCCAAACACTCCATTTTACAAAACGACAAAAACGATTCTTATTATTATTTTGAAAATATTTAAAACCTAGAAGAAAACAACCTTACGCCAAGAAAACGGTTCGCCTTGTGGGGAGCGGCAAGATTATAATTAAAGAAAGGCTTATATAGAGACAAACTAAGACATAGAGTACCAGGAAAACAGAGTTAAAGTAACAAAAGCTTATATAGTACGAGAGCGGAGACGCTTCATCAGCGAAACTCTGAAAGCGGCGAAAGACCGCGGGAACGCGTTCAACGCGGCGGCTGACGGCTTGTTGTCGAGCGGAGGAATATTGTTCGGAGAAGCCAGCGGGGCGGTAAGACCCGCGACGAAATCGTCTTTAAATAAAACGGGAATACGGCGAGAAAAATATAGTAAAAATAACTAAAAGACTTGTTCAATACGATGGCGGCATACTATTTTTTCGACAGCGGTACGAAAACGACAAATAAAAATAGTCGCCGCTATATATCCCGAAACCCGGAAAATCCGAGGCGTCGTCAACAGCTTTCCGCAAAAGAATAACCGCCGGTCGAAATAAAACTCAGACAATTCAAAACGCGAAACTCAAAATAAAATAAAAGGAAACAAAACACTAATAAAAGGCGGGAAACAGAAAAAAGCAAAACAGTAATAACAGACGAGAAACAGAAAAAAAACAAAACAGTAATAACAGACGAGAAACAGAAAAAAACAAAACAGTAATAACAGACGAGAAACAGAAAAAAACAAAAACAGTAATAACAGACGAGAAACAGAAAAAAACAAAAACAGTAATAACAGACAGAAAGCAAAAAAAAGCAAAACAGTAATAACAAACGGAAAGCAGAAAAAAACAAAAAAGAGAAAAAAAAAGATTAAGACAATAAAAGGACAAGAGAAATAAATAAAAAAATACCATCTTTTCTCCCTCTTAATCATCCTCACGCTCCTCTAAAAGAGAAAAGAAAAAAATAAAAAAAGGAAGAGAAAAAAATGAACAAACAGGAAATATACGAACTTCTGAGAAAGAAAAAAATACCATTTGAAATCACTGAGCACGAAGCGGTATACAATATGGAACAACTTGCGAAAATAGACGTTCCTTATCCTGACAGAGACGCGAAAAATCTTTTCGTAAGAGACGACAAGAAAAAAAATTATTATCTTATATCTGTGAAGGCGGACGTCAGGGTAGACTTAAAAGGGTTCCGAAAGAAAAACGGAACTCGCCCGCTGACTTTCGCCTCCGAAGACGACTTACAAAAAATGACGTCTCTTTCTCCCGGGTCGGTTTCCCCTCTCGGACTTTTGAACGACGTCGAAAGAAAAATAATTTTCTTTATAGACAAAAGTTTTACAGAGGGAAACGGGATAATAGGCGTTCACCCGAACGACAATACCGCGACTATATGGCTGAAAACGAAAGATATTTTAGACCTTATATCAGAACACGGAAATCAAATAAATATTTTTTCGGCGGAAAATGAAAACGATTAGTCGATAAACAGCGAGGAGGTTCGAAATTTTATGAATATCGGAATCGATATAGACGATACAATAATCGAAACCGCCGAGTTTGTTACCCCGCGTCTCTCGGAATTTTTATCGCCGAACAAAGACGCCTCAAAGAATAATCCTTTTCCCTCAGATCCTCGGCTCGCCGCCGACAAAGCCCGCGAAATGATCTTCAATAAAGAGGCGTTCGAAAAAATTATGTCTGAAATCCCTCCAAAGCCCGACGCGAAAAAAATAATCGGAAAACTGAAAGCCGAGGGACACAAAATTATAATTATAACCGCCAGAGACGAATCAGTTTATAAGGGAGCTTTTGAATTTTCTTCCTGCCAGTTAAAAAAACTGGGAATAGAATATGACAAACTGTTCTGTTCTTTTGACAAAAGGAAGATCTGCGCCGAGGAAAAAATAGATCTTTTCATAGACGATTCCGTTGAAAACTTACAAATGGTAAAGGGCGCGGTTAAAAAAGTTTTGCTGTTTAACAGCAAGGCGAACAAAAAACAAGAATGCGG
This sequence comes from Candidatus Geddesella stercoravicola, assembly GCA_904398665.1. Taxonomy (GTDB): domain Bacteria; phylum Bacillota; class Clostridia; order Oscillospirales; family UBA644; genus Geddesella; species Geddesella stercoravicola. The sequence goes on from CAJFPG010000146.1 coordinate 8,394, forward strand.
CTTTACGAGAGTAAGTTCTTGGAAAGAAATTTACGATTTCATAAACTCCGTAAAAATTTAAAAAGTTTTCAAAAATTTCGATAAACACGGGTGTCGATATATTGACTTTATCGAAAATTTATGATATAATCATCAAGTCCTAAGACAATAGGTGCTTTCGCTTAAACATACCTATCGAGGAAGAGTTGAATATTTTTTTCCGAGATTTCCATGCTCTTTCGCGACCGACGGTGTTGTGAAAGAGCTGTTTTTTTGAAAGTATCTCCAAAAATCATTTTCAGGAGGTGACAAAAAATGCCAAGCGCAAAAATTCTTGAAGAGAAAAAGGCTGTCGTCGCGGCTCTCGCGGAGAAAATGAAAAACGCGAACGCGGGTGTTTTCGTCGATTACAAAGGAATCAACGTCGCGGATGATACCGCTCTTCGCAACGAGCTCAGAAAAGCGGGCGTGGAATATTCCGTTATAAAAAACACTCTCGCTCGTTTTGCCGTAAAAGAAATCGGATATGACTCTCTTTCCGACATATTTAGCGGAACCACGGCCCTCGCGACGAGCGCGGACCAGGTCGCCGCGGCGAAAATTCTTTGCAACTACGCGAAAGATCATGAGAATTTCAAAGTGAAAGCCGGATTTATCGACGGAGAGATCCTCGACGCCGACGGAGTCATCGCGCTTTCCAAAATCCCCTCAAAAGAGGGTCTTATCGCGAAGATGCTCGGAAGCTTGCAGTCCTCTCTCTACGGACTCGCTTATGTTTTGCAAGCTAAAATTGACAAAGAAAACGGAGAAACGTCAGAAGCGGAAGCGGCAGAGGCGTAACCCCATACCGTTTACCGCATAACCCAGACAGTCGGGAAAACCCGAAAAATCATTTATTAGGAGGAAATTAAAAATGGCTAACGAAAAAACCGCAGCAATTCTTGAAGAAATAAAAACATTAACAATACTTGAACTCGCAGATCTCGTAAAAGCGCTCGAAGAGGAGTTCGGCGTTTCCGCGGCTCCCGTCGCGGCCGTCGCCGCCGCTCCCGCCGAGGCTGCCGCCGCTGCCGAACAGACTGAGTTCACCGTAGTTCTCGCTGACGCAGGCGAAAGCAAAATGGCTGTCGTCAAAGCTGTCAGAGACGCGACCGGACTCGGCCTTAAAGATTCCAAAGATCTCGTTGACAAGGCGCCCTCCAACATCAAAGAAGGCGTTTCCAAAGAGGATGCCGAGGCGCTTAAAGCGGCTCTCGAAGCCGCCGGAGCGAAAGTCGAGCTTAAATAAAATAAAAGCCGAATATTATATTTCGCGAAAAAACAGAGAGGCGATAATCGCTTCTCTGTTTTTACTTATTTTCCATCAGCTTATAACTGTTTTAAGTTTTCCTCTGTTGAGCATAACTTTTTTAAGTTTTCCTCTGTTGAGCATAACTTTTTTAAGTTTTTATTTTCTCTTGACTCCCGCTTTTTTGATTTTATATTCTTCTGATTTCATCTTATTTCAAGTACTACACTACACCTTTGATTTCTAGTAAAACTTTCCATATGCCAAGCTGATATTCCGAAAAATCCCGACCGTGAGGCAACATGACCAAACGCTAAACATTCGCTTTTTAAATCGAAACAAACCCGGATGATTTGCCGGAGTTTCGGAAAAAAACAGACCATCCGCCCGCCTGTTTCGAGACTGGCCGTTATGACCGCGATATGATTCCATATTTAGTTTTTCAGTTTTAATACAGAAAAGTATACCGCAAAATATGACTTTGACTTTTATTTTTTCAAATTTCACGTTCCTCGGCCTTTCAGTTTCAGTATCTCTTAAAATCTTGGGGTTCGGGTCTTAGATCTTAAAACTTCAATTCCCATCGGGATTGCCCGCCTCTGAGATTTTAAGCCCTCTTTTGGGTTTCAAATAATTTTGAGGACCCCTTATCGAGAGTCCTCATTATTTATATTTATATTTATATTTATATTTATATTTATATTTATATTTACATTTACATTTATATTTTTATTATATCCGCCATAAGTTTTCTTTTATTTTCCTTTATTAGAATCAAATGGTTTTGCTTTTTTATTGAAGCCCGCGACCTTTTCGAAACAGAAAAAAAATTGACTCACGGCAAAAATCAAAATGAGAAACTCTTGAAATTCGAAAAAACAGCCTATACTCCTCGCTTAAAAACTTTCATGAGTTTCTCCTCTCTCGAATTTACAAATTATTTACTCGGACGTATTGAATTTTACAAAAAGATATGCTATACTCAAAAATATACGAAAGCGAGGTATTTTTATGCTTTACATAAGCACCCGAGGAGGCTCGGAAAAAAAACGGAGCGCGGAAGTTATAAAACAGGGTCTCGCCTCTGACGGAGGACTCTTTGTCCCGGAGACAATACCCTCTTTATCAAAGGAGGAAATCGCTACTCTCTCAAAAGCGCCCTATCCTGAAAGAGCCGCTCAGATACTCTCTAAATTCCTCACCGATTACTCTTATGAAGAGCTTTTGACAGCGGCAAACGCCGCTTATTCAAAATCTCGTTTCGGACCTTACGCGGCGCCTGTAAAATCGCTCAACGAAAAGCAAAAAATCCTTGAACTCTGGCACGGGCCAACCTGCGCTTTCAAGGATATGGCTTTGCAAATTATGCCCCGACTGCTCTCTCTCGCTCTTGACAAAACCGGGGAAAAAAGAGACGCTCTTATCCTTGTCGCCACATCCGGAGACACCGGAAAAGCGGCGCTTGAAGGATACAAAGACGTCAACAGAACAAAAATAACCGTTTTTTACCCAGAAGACGGAGTCAGCGAAGCTCAAAAACTGCAAATGGCGTCTCAGGAAGGAAAAAACGTAAACGTTTGCGCGATCAGGGGAAATTTTGACGACGCTCAAACGGGGGTCAAAAAAATTTTTTCAGATAGGCGAAAAGCGCAAAAGCTTGACAGTATGGGATATTTCCTTTCAAGCGCCAATTCTATAAATTGGGGAAGGCTCGCGCCTCAAATAGTATACTATGTCTCGGCCTATTGCGATCTTCTGGCGGAAGGAACCTTGCGAGAAGGCGAGGAAATAGACGTGAGCGTACCGACGGGAAATTTCGGGAATATTTTCGCCGCCTATACAGCGAAAAAAATGGGACTGCCTATAAGAAAACTTATCTGCGCCTCAAATAAAAATAATATCCTGACAGACTTTATCAATACCGGGGTTTACGACCGTAACAGGCCGTTTTACACGACTATCTCCCCGTCAATGGATATTCTTATATCCTCTAATCTCGAAAGGCTTCTTTATCTTATACAGGGGCCGAAAAAAACGGCGGAGTGTATGAAAAAACTTTCCGAAACCGGCAGATACGAAGTGTCTGAAGAAGTCAGAGACACTATATTGCGAGACTTTGAGGCATATTTCTCAACGGAAGAAGAGACCATTGACGAAATAAAAACAACTTTCGAAAAATATGATTATCTGATAGACACCCACACCGCGGTCGCTTTACGAGGCGCGGACAAAGCGGCTTCCGACAAAATAACCGTCATTGCTTCTACCGCCAGCCCTTATAAATTCGCTCCGAGCGTTTTATTCGCGATAAGCGGGGAAAAATTTGACGGCGATGATTTTATCGGCGTTCAAAAGCTCCTTTCCCAAAGGAGCGGCGTTCCGATTCCAGAACCTTTGGCTTCTCTCGAAGGGAAAACCCGTCGCTTTACGGGGTCGATCGGGTCTTCTCCCGAAGAAATGTGGGCGGAAGTCGAAAAATTCGTTCGGTAATTTTATCCCCTATCTATCAGTGATTCTGTCCCCCTCTCTGCTCGAACATTTCGTAGAGAGGGGGATTAATTGCGATTTTTTTAATTTTTCATTTGATAAATAATTTTTCGTCACAATATCGCGAATTAATTTGAGAGATAAAAATAATTTTTTAATTCTATTTTTTACGCCGAAGAAAGGAAATTTAACAGTTTAAAAAGAATTTTGAAAAAAAGCTCTTTATTTTTAATTCGATAAAAGGAAATAATAAGCGGCGTACAAAAAAATTACTCATTTATTACGTTTAACGAGTTATTTCGACACTTTTTTCTATTATTGTTTTGCTAAAATAATAATGGGGAGAGCGGAAATATTTTTGGAGACAAAAATGAGTAAAATAAAAAAATGCTGTTTTACGGGACATCGTCCCCAAAGCCTACCTTTTGACATCGAGGAGGAGGGAGAAAGCCGAGAGGAATTAAAACAAAAAATAAAAGAAGAAATCGAAAAATTAATAAACAACGACGACATACGTTATTTCATAAGCGGAATGGCGCTCGGGGTGGACATGCTGGCGGCGGAGCTTATAATAGAGCTGAAAAAAAAATATCCCGACATTGAGTTGGAAGCGGCTATTCCCTGCGAAGTTCAATATATAAAATGGTCAGCGGCTCAAAAACAAAGATATTTTAACATTCTTTTAAAATGCGATCGAAAAAATATTCTGCAAAAAAATTACAGCCCAAAATGCATGCTCCGCAGAAACCGATACATGGTCGACGCCTCGGACATCGTTCTCGCCGTTTGGAACGGAGAAGCGGGAGGAACTGGAAGCACCGTAAAATACGCGGAGAAGCAAAACAAAAGAATTATAACAATCGATCCTTCAAAATATTTTATTCCCGTAAATCTGGAAATTAAGCAAATTTAAGCGACCTTAAAGCTAAGGAAACCAATCCTCAGAAATAAAAAACCGTAAATCGAAGGCAAAAAAAATCCGAGGCGATAAAGAACAAGAAATTCAGGGGAAAAAGATTAAAACAAAAGCTAAACGAAACGCCCTTTCCCTGAAAGATCTTTGCCTTCTTCGGGGAAAAAGATTAAAACAAAAGCTAAACGAAACCTGAAAAAAATAAAAGCCGATAATAAGCGAAACGCTAAAAAATATAAAATCCCGAAAAAAACGAGATTACGCGGGATTCAACCCCAAAATACGGAACAAAAAAAGAGTTTGCCTCAAATCAAAGGAAAGCAAGCCCCAAAAAAATCAAGAGACCTAAAAATCGTAAAACCCGAGATATAAAATTACGCAAAGATACAATGAACTAAGACAGGATAATTCAAAAAATCTAAAACTTAAAAGGGCATAAAACTAGAAATCTCGCGGGGAGTTGTCCGTTTTGTCCACCAAAAACCTTGTAGCCATGCGGGTTTTACCCGGTTCGAAAAACTGAATATTTTGCTGTTCTTTCCGCGGTTCTTTCCAAA
>CAJFPG010000147.1 GCA_904398665.1 Candidatus Geddesella stercoravicola
AGGAAACGCAAACTCAATATGAGGAGGACGGAAATACCGATTATTCTCTCAGAACCGGGATTTCCGCGTCTTCTGTCCCTGAGGCAGCTGCCGATTGGATGCTTTCTTCCGAAAGAACCGAGGGAGACGTGACCGTTATAGATAATTCGGATGCCAATAATTATACGATATATTATTTTGTGAGTAGTGCTCTTAAAGATTACAAAGTAGTTAATCTTCGTGAAATTTATATAGCAGATACCGAGGATGATGCTGAGAGCATAGCTGCTGAGATTATGGAGAAATGGGAGTCCTCCTCGAAAACAGAGGACGATTTTATAGCTCTTGTTTCAGAGTATAATCCCGATTCTCTTACGGGAGGGCTGTACGAAAACGTTACCGCGGATTATATGCCGGAGGCGATTGACTCCTGGATTTTTGAAGACGGGAGAGCTCCGGGAGACGTCTCTTCTATTCATGACGACACAGAAGGCAGCGAGGGATATCATATAGTTTATTATGTTTCCCAAGGAGAGGAATATTGGAAATATGCGATACGTAATTCTCTTATTTCTCAGAAATATAATGAACAATACACCTCTATGGCCGGAAATTACGAGACGACACAAAATGACAATGTCGTAAGCAGAGTAATCGGTATTTAAAATATATTGTTTTTGATAAATTGATTTTTTATGTGAAATATTGTTTTTTGTTATTTTTTAGTATTTTTTAATTCTTTTAATTAGTAGCGTTATTTAATTGATAAAATCGGAATCATTTTTATGATTCCGATTTTTTTAGTTAATTAATTTGTTTAAAAAATTTATATGAGTGATTGCGCGTTATGAAAATTTAAAAGATAAAAAGAAAAGAAATATTTTAAAAAATTATCATTTTTAACGTTTGTTAATGTCTGGTCGTATATTTTAACAATCGAGATAATTGAGATAAATTTGATATGGACTGAGAATTGAATTTCTATAAAATTTTTTAAATTTGAGATTATTATGATATTTATATAAAGATACGATAATGAGGAAATGAAAAAAAATTCTTACAAAACGATAGGATGCGGAGAGGCTTTTTTGAAAGAATTTCTAAAATTTCGGGACAGGGGATATAACCGGCAAGAGATAATGGACAAGTTAATAAAGCCTTTGAGAAATACGAGTATTTTTTGGTGACTTTTATCTTCTTGTCTCTTTTGCGGGATAATAAGAAGTTTTTTCTCGTTTTGTGTGTTTAACATTTGTGTATGTAACTCTTGTGTGTTTAACTCTCAATAAGGATGAAAAAACGAGGCGGGGAGGAAAAAATATATTGTCAAAGAAGAGATATAATATCGAAAAAAGGAGGGAAAGTAATAATACAAGATAAAATAATTTTTATATAACATGTTTTTATACGGAATAACGCTATTAAGAGATTTTTCCTATTTTATTGATTTTTTATTGATTTATGTTTCCGTGATTTTTTATTGATTTATGTTTCCGTGATTTTTTATTGATTTGTGTTTCTGTGATTTTTTATTGATTTGTCTTTCTGTGATTTTTTTAGATTGCTTTCGTCTGATATTTATGTTATAATGATTTATATTATTGTGTAATAAGATTGTAGATTGTAAGTTATAAGCCATAAGTTATATACCGTATATTATTAACTGGTTTTCGGAGGGTATTATATGGAAATTCGTGTTCTTCGCTATTTTTTAACTGTCGTTCGGGAAGAAAGTATCACGAAAGCGTCTGAGGTTTTGCATATAACTCAGCCGACTTTGAGTCGGCAAATCGCTCAAATGGAAGAGGAACTGGGCGTTAGATTGCTTAATAGAGGAAGTCGTAAAATAACTTTAACCAACGAGGGCCTTTTGCTCCGGCGGAGAGCGGAAGAAATTTTACAGCTTGTCGACAAAACCGAAAAAGAGCTGATAGAACAGGAAGAGCAAATTGAGGGTAGAATAATAATCGGTTGCGGAGAGCTTGCGTCCGCGTTGCTTTTGCCGGATTTATTTAAATCTTTTCATGAAAGGTATCCGCGAGTTACTTTCGACCTTTATACCGCTACCGCCGATAATGTAAAAGATCGTATGGATAGGGGGCTTGTCGATGTGGGATTGCTTTTGGAGCCGATAGATATTGAAAAGTACGATTTTATTCGTTTAAATATGAGGGAAAAATGGGTCGTTTTTTTTCCTAAGGGGGATTCTTTATCGGAAAAAGAGCATATTACCGCGAAAGATTTATCAGCGCTTCCTTTGATTCTTCCTCGTCGTATGAGCGTTCAAAGCGAGCTGGCGAGTTGGTTTGGGCGTTATTATGAGAATTTAAACATCATGTTTACGAGTAATCTCAGTACAAATTCAATAGTTATGGTGAGTCGAGGTTTGGCTTACGCGGTGGCCGTCGAGGGGTCAATGCCGTTTTTGGATCACTCGAAAGTAACTTATCGTCCTTTATATCCGCCTCTTACGGCGACCAGCGTTTTGGCATGGAAACGAGGACAGCCTTTTAGCCCGGCGGTAATGAAATTTATTTCTAGCTTAAAATGCCTTTTAGGCATTACTGTGACATAAAAACTAAGTATTTGATATATTTGTTCCTTTGGTTTATAATGTAAGCGTAACCGAAAGATATTTCAAGAAATATCGGATATATTCCGAGATGACGAAAAGTGTTTCGAGAAATATTTTTTTGGGGACGCTTACTTTTTTATTTTATAAAAGGTGGGAGCGGTGTATGACTTTGGAAGAAGCGAGCAAGCGATTCGGCGTTGATCTCGATAAACTTAAAAATTATGAAAAAAACGGATTATTAACCCCGATAGAAATCCTTGCCTCGGGTGAAAAACAATATACGGAAGAGGAAGTGAGAAAAATCGGCGTTATCGGTTCTTTGTTAAAAGCCGGTTTGGCTTATGAGGATATCCGTCAATATTTGAGTCAGTCGAACAGCGGAACGGAAAATACAGAAGAAATTCTTCGAATATTGCGACAACACAGATATAATCTTCTTGAAAATATTCACGAGAAACAGCGTTTATTGGATGAGATTGATTATTTAATTGACGATATGAGAAAAAAATTTTGTAAGGGAAAAAGAAAAGATTGAAAAATACAGAACAAGAGAATCGTAAGATTCGGATTTTGCGCTTGAATAACAAACGAAAGTTGTATTTTTATATATTTTATAGAGAACTTAGAAAAAACTAAATTAGAAAAAACTAAATTAGAAAAAATTAAATTAGAAAAAATTAAAATAGAAAATACGGAAGGAGTTTAAAATGAAAAAAATAATTAAAAGAAAGACTGAAAACATAACTGCTGAAACAACGAAAAGAACAATTGAGAAAGCGATAAAAAGAACTGTGATAAATTTATTTTTTCTTTTTCTTGTTTTTTGTTTCGCCGCTTGCGGCGGAAACGGAGGCTCCGCCGATACTTCTTTGGGAGAAAATGGCTCGGAAAATTCCGTGAGCGGTTCTTTAGCTGAAAATGAATCGGATGGATCGGTTTCTTCGAATGATGAGGCGAACGTGGGATTGTCTTCGGAGGAAAACGATGAAAATAGAGATTCGGAAAAAGAAGGTTTGGAAAACGACGAAGAAGCAGAAATGGAGAATGAGACAAATATTCTCGTGGCATATTTTTCCGCCACAAATACTACCGAAGGGGTAGCGAAGACAATAGCCGAGATTGTCGGCGGGGATATCTACGAGATTGTTCCGGAAGACCCGTATACTGACGCGGACCTTGATTACGGAGATGACAGCAGTCGCAGCACGCTCGAGATGAATGACTCTTCCTCTCGTCCGGCTATTTCCGGTTCTGTTGAAAATATGGAAAAGTACGATATTATTTTTATCGGTTATCCGATATGGTGGGGAGAGGCCCCGAGAATCGTAAATACTTTTATGGAAAGCTACGATTTTTCAGGCAAGACAATTGTTCCGTTTTGTACTTCCGGTGGGAGCGGAATCGGTTCTTCCGCGGAAAATCTCTCGGCTTTGACTGATGGAGCGACGTGGCTTTCGGGACGGAGATTGAGCGGAAACGCGTCTTCCGATACTGTTGCAGAGTGGATAGACGGGCTCGGTTTGAATATAGGATAAATAATTTAATTTGGTTGCCGCAAAAAAGGGATAATCGGGCCGATTCATCGTAAAATTTTGAGTCGGTCCGTTATTGTCCGCGAGAATTCTTGATTTGTAAGGATTTTTTAAAGTTTGAAACGTAAATCTTTTATTTTCTGTTTCGTAGGTTTTTTTCAAAGTCTTTTCGATTTAAAGGAAATGAAACTTCGGAATTCAGACGGATTAAAGACTGACATACACGAAGAGTTTTCCGAGAGATCGAATCATCGTTCGAAATATCCGGGATGGGAAATTGAGAGTTTCGTGATTTGCTTTTGGTTTTATCTTGTTTCCTGGCGTTATTCGGAGAAGTATTTTTGAAAAAAACGGCGAAGAAATGCGAAGAGAAGAAGTTTTATGATAGATTTTTGTATTTGTAGCAGAATGTCTTGATTTTAGGAGGGGGTTCTGTGGGAAAGAAAGCGGCGGCGTTCGGTTTGATTTTTTGTCTGATTTTCTTTTTTCCCTGCGGTTGCAAAAACAGGTCGGATATCGATCTTTCCGCGGCGGATTCTCTTATCGGCACGCGAGATGAAAATATTGATTTATTCGGGACCGAAACGAAAAGCGGCGCGGAAAACTCGGATTTCAGATCGGGAATAACGGCGAAGAGAATATTGGAGGGAGAGACCGGCGCTATTCATTACAGTTATTATCTTCCGGAAGGATATGACGGGGAAAAGGAATATCCTTTGGTTATGGCTATCCCCGGATATGATATGATGTGGTTTGGGAACAGTTCTTCCGGCTCTAATTTGAATTGGAGAGGGTTTCTTTGCTGGACAGAATTACCGGAGGCGATGATCGTCGTTTCGGCTCAGTTTACCGATTGGGGAGAAACATCAGCGCGTCAAGCGATTGAATTGACAGAATATTTTATTGATAATTTCTCGGTAGACGAGAATCGAGTTTACGCTTCCGGATATTCCGCGGGAGGGGAAACGATGTCCCGGGCGGTATCGTTACGCCCCGATCTGTACGCCGCTTATCTTCATGGCGCTTCTCAATGGGACGGCGACTTTTCCTCTGTGGCGGAAAACAACGTGGCGGTATATATTTTTATGGCTGAAGACGATGAGTATTACGGGTCGCAAAAAGCCATAGACGCCTATGACGGACTTTTTGAAGCTTATTTGAACACAGGGAAAAGCGAGGAGGAAATTGAAGCTTTGTTGAGGATATGGCTTCCTGACGATTTATGGTTCGGTGAACACGGTGTTTTCGGCAATTATCACGGAGGCGCGAATATCGCGTATGAAGAGAGCTCTCTTCTCGAATGGATAGTGTCTCACGAAAAATAAAAGTTTTTCGGGATGTAAACAGATGAGTTGTCCGCCGATTTTCATGAGAAGTTAATTATATTTTTTCCTTTATCCGCGGCGGTCGATAATCAATGTGACGAGACCATGAGATGCGGTATGTTTTTACGGTCGATATTTTCGGCTTTATTTTTCGAGGAAACAGTGAAACAGTTTTTGTTTTGAGAAGGTTGCAATATCCGTTAAACGATGATATAATAAAATCAAAAAACCGGAAAATCATTTTAGCGAATTTTTAAATTCGCGGTTAAGTGTTTTTTTATTGTTTGTCGGAAGAAAGAAGTCAGCCCGTTTGGAATTTTTCTATATAATCAGCTTGAAGGGAGGGGATCTTCATGAATCGAATGAGATATCGTAAGCTTCCTCACGGTGAGGAGAAGATAGGGATAATAGGTTTGGGCAGCAGCTCAATACAAAATTCGGGAGAAAAAGAGATTGAGGAAACTTTAAATCTTGCCGTTGAGAAAGGCGTAAACCTGTTCGATATGGCGTCCGCGGAATCTAAGCCGTTCGAAATTTACGGACGGGCTTTGAGAGGAAATAGAAATAGGGTCTATTTTCAAATCCATTTCGGCGCGGAATATGAAACCGGGTCTTACGGCTGGACGACAGACCTTGACATCGTAAAGCGATCTGTGGATTGGCAGCTTCGGGCTCTCGGTACGGATTATATAGATTTTGGGTTCATTCATTGTATCGATGAGGCAGAAGATTTGCATAAAGCGGAAAAATCAGGAATTATCCGATATATATCGGAATTGAAACAGCGAGGAACGGTCCGTCATATAGGATTGTCGTCGCATACTCCGGAACTTGCGAACATGGTTCTCGATATGAATATTTTGGATATGTTAATGTTCAGTATCAATCCGGCGTATGATTGGCGACATGGAGAGTACGCTGTCGGAGACGCTGACGAGAGGCTTTCTCTTTATCGCCGATGCGAAAAAGAGGGCGTTGGTATTTCTGTTATGAAGCCTTTCAGCGGCGGACAACTTTTGTCTGCGGGAACTTCTCCCTTTAAAAAAGCGTTGACCGAATATCAATGTATCAAATATGCTCTTGATAAACCGGGAGTTTTGGCGGTTTTACCCGGGATTCGAGGAAAAGCCGATTTAGAGAGAATTCTCGGTTTTCTTGACGCTTCGCGGGAAGAAACCGATTATTCCGTTATCGGGGAGTTCGCTCCGAGCGAGGCTGTCGGAGTATGCGTTTATTGCAATCACTGTAAGCCCTGTCCCGTAGGTTTGGATATCGGTCTTATAAATAAATATTATGATCTTGCAATCTCAGGCGACGAACTTGCCCGAGAACATTACGAAACGCTCAATCTTAAAGCTTCTGATTGTGTTTCCTGCGGTCATTGTAATTCCAGATGTCCTTTTCATGTCGATCAGGTCAACAGAATGAAAGAAATAAAAGAATATTTCGGTAAATAGATCGTAAAAGTATGAGAATCGCGATTTTATCTATAAATATGTATAAAAATATATATAAAACACAAAAGGTCGGGAACACAAACGATTCCCGACCTTTTACATAATAGCTTATTCTTCGGCGGAGTCAAAAAATGAACCGAGGCAAAGCCTTCTTTTTCGGCTGTACAAAGACAGAAAAAAAAGATGCCGAATATCGGTTTTGTCGCAAAGATAAAAAATGACGTTTCTCAGGGCTTTCTGGGTAACGTTACATTGTAAAGAGGTGACGAAAAAGATGCAAGTTTCAGTGAAAGCGCCCAAACTCCGGAAAAGAAAAAGCCTCGCACGCGAATTATATGTCAAGACTTTCGACTGTTAACATGCGGCAAAAGAGATGCCTGCGAAAAATTTTGAAATAGATTGGAGCCCAAAAAAAGTTGGTGGCACAGAATACTGTCGCGATGGGCGTAGATGACTTAAAAAGTCGCAATAGCCGAGCAGGAGAGTCGAGCGTGACCTTTTTCGGAAAGGAGGAGCAAGAAGCGGGCGGATGACGTCTTTTTGCCGCAGGCATAAAAAGACATCGGGGCAAAGTTTGCTTTGCTCCGATGTGGTGCAAGAGAGGAGACTTGAACTCCCACGATATAAATCACACGCCCCTCAAACGTGCGCGTCTGCCGGTTCCGCCACTCTTGCGTATTTATTATTTATATTTATTTCGCTCGATTATTATATCATTTATCGGAAAGCTTGTCAAGAGGGTTTGGAGAGATTTTTTTGATTTCACACAATTTTTACAGTTGAAAGTTTGTAAATCCTTGACAGTCGCCTTTCAAAATAGTATAATATAATAGTATAAATATATAGAATGGGATATTAGCAAATAAAGTGTTTTCCCATAGACGGAGGACTTAATGATAAGGAGCATGACCGGTTACGGCAGAGCGAGGGAAATTATCGGGGACAGAGATATGACTGTCGAGATAAAATCCGTTAATCATCGTTATTGCGAGACGTTTGTCCGAATATCCAGATCGTATATGCAGATAGAGGATATTTTGAGGAACTATATTCAAAAGAATATTTTTCGCGGAAAGATTGAGATCGCGGTCAATATTGAAAAAACAGGGGACTCGGAAAGTCGAACTCTTAGGCTTAACGACGGTCTTTTGAGAGAGTATATTACGATTCTAAAAGACGCCGCGGAAAAATATTCTCTTGCGAACGACGTTTCCGCGGTTTCGATATTAAAGATGCCGGAGGTTTTGCAAAAAGAAAAAGAAGAGCCTGATACGGAAGAGCTTTGGAGAGATTTGAAGACGGTTGTAGATAAGGCTCTCGCGGGATTTTTTTCTCAAAGAGAAAAAGAGGGCAGATTTTTAGTCTCCGACATTATTAAGAAGTGTGATGAAATAACCGAACATGTTTCTTTCATAGAATCCCGTTCCGAAAAACTCGTTGACGAGTACAGAGAGAAATTGACGGCAAGGATAACCGAACTGTTGGAAGACAAAAAGCCGGACGAGCAGAGACTCCTGACAGAAGTCGCGATAATGGCCGACAAACTTGCCATAGATGAGGAACTTGTGAGACTGGCGTCTCACACCGAGAATTTGAGGTGTCTGCTTCGCGACGCTCTTGATGAAAGTGTTCCGGCGGTATCGATCGGCAAAAAGACCGATTTCATAATCCAGGAAATGAATAGGGAAATCAATACCATATCTTCGAAGATAGGCGATATGGAAGTGACTCTCAGGGTAATAGAGGTAAAGACCTGCATCGAGAAGATAAGGGAACAGGTGCAGAATATCGAGTAATCCGATTAAGCATTATTAAACATTAGAGATAGAATGGTGATTTTATGAAATTGATAAACATAGGGTTCGGTAATGTCGTTGTCGCGAACCGACTCGTCGCGGTAGTAAGTCCCGATTCCTCTCCGATAAAGCGTATTATTCAGGACGCGAGAGATAAGGGAACTCTTATCGACGCCACTTACGGGAGACGCACGAGAGCCGTTATAATTACGGACAGCGATCATATAATCCTCAGTGCTATTCAGGCCGAAACTATCGCTAACCGTATTCATGACAGTCGAGACGAGGAAGAGGAGGAACTTCTTGACGAGGAGGGCGAAAATGAGTGACGGAAGTTGCAAAGGCACTCTTCTGATAATTTCAGGCCCGTCCGGCGTCGGAAAGGGCACGCTTCTTTCTTCTGTTCTCGAGCGTTACGACCCGAAGGACGTTTATTTCTCGGTTTCTGTGACCACGAGAGCTCCTCGTCCGGGAGAAAGAGAAGGAATTAATTATCATTATATTTCTCGTGA
>CAJFPG010000148.1 GCA_904398665.1 Candidatus Geddesella stercoravicola
AAAAGAAAAGATAGAGAAAGAGGATAAATAAATCGCCGGATTGAATTAAACGGTTTTTAAGGGGAAATACTCTTACCGTCCGAACGTACGGAAGCTTCCGGCGGAACCGTGGAAAAAAACGGCGCCGCAGAATGAGAATTGTTTTGCGGCGCTTTCTTTTCTTATTTTTTCGAATTGTTTTTTTAGGAGCGAACCCATAGGTTGAAAGTTCGAGTTTTTTTATTTATTACTAGTGTTTTTTTCTTTGGGGAGGAACGGTTTGCTTTTTTAGCTTATTAAAAGTTTTGTAAAATATTTATTTATATTTTATATAATTTTATATAATATTTTATATAATTTATGCTTAATATTCCTATAAGTTTTTGAAGCTATATAGGTAATAAATTAAAAAATAATATGTTCTGTTTATTTAGTTGATAATTTGTAATTATATGAGAAATGAGGTATACGCTATGAATATGAGTTTAGTTCCCATGGTGGTTGAACAAACAAACAGAGGAGAGCGGTCTTATGATATTTTCTCTCGTTTGCTTAATGACAGAATTATTTTTCTCGCCGATCAAGTAAACGATACGACGGCCAGTCTTGTCGTCGCTCAGCTTTTATATCTTGAATCGGCGGACCCTGATAAGGATATAAGTCTTTATATAAACAGCCCGGGAGGTTCTATCACTTCGGGAATGGCTATTTACGATACCATGCAATATATAAAATGCGACGTTTCTACGATTTGCGTCGGAATGGCGGCGTCTATGGGAGCGTTTTTGCTCTCATCCGGCGCGAAGGGAAAACGTTTGGCTCTTCCAAACAGCGAGATAATGATTCATCAGCCGCTCGGAGGCTTTCAGGGGCAGGCGACGGATATTAAAATACACGCCGACAGAATTATAAAAATTAAAAAAGATTTGAATCAGATTTTGGCGAAGAATACCGGCCAACCTCTCGAAATAATAGAAAGAGACACAGAAAGAGATAATTTCATGACAGCGACCCAGGCTTTGGAATACGGTCTTGTCGATAAGGTTATAGAAAAGAGATAATTTATGGAGAAAAAAAATCTTCCCGGAATTTGTCAATGCTCTTTTTGCGGCTATGTGAACGCTAATCTTGACAGACTGATGATTTCGGGAATAGATAAAAACGTGTATATTTGCAGCGAGTGTGTCGCCGCTTGCAAAGAGCATATCGATTCGATTCTTAGAAGCGTCAGCCAAGGAAATAAGAGCGATTTAATCCCTGAGGTCAGAACTCCCGCCGAGATAAAAGAAATTCTTGACAGTTATGTAATCGGTCAGGACGACGCTAAAATAGCGCTTTCCGTCGCGGTATATAATCATTATAAAAGGATTCTTTCTCTGAGTGGCGGCGAGAATGTCGACAATAAAGATAAAAATAAAAAGAATAAGAAAGAAAATAAAAAAGAACTTTCGGCTGAAAGCGAAAGCTCCGACGTTGAGATAGCTAAAAGCAACGTTTTGCTTCTAGGTCCGACGGGTTCTGGGAAAACTTTGCTCGCTCAGGTTTTGGCGAAAACTTTAAATGTTCCTTTCGCTATCGCCGACGCGACTACTCTTACCGAGGCTGGGTACGTCGGAGAGGATGTCGAGAATATTTTGCTGCGTCTTATTCAGGCCGCGGACGGGGACGTCGAGGCGGCGGAACGCGGAATTATATATGTCGATGAAATCGATAAAATTTCACGCAGAAGCGAAAATCCTTCTATTACCAGAGATGTTTCGGGAGAGGGCGTTCAGCAAGCGCTATTGAAAATTCTTGAAGGCACGGTGGCAAATGTTCCTCCTCAGGGCGGAAGGAAACATCCAAATCAGGAGTATATTCCTATAAATACCAAAAATATACTTTTTATCTGCGGCGGGGCTTTTGCCGGGCTTGAAGATATAATTAAAAAGAGAATATCCGGCAATACAATAGGCTTTGAGAATGATATCAAAAGTAAAAAGGACGTTGATATCTCGGAGCTTTTAAAACAATGCGAATCCCGCGATATTGTGAAATACGGCCTTATTCCCGAGCTTGTCGGCCGTCTTCCTGTCGTTGTGTCTGTCGACAAATTGGATAAAGACGCCCTAATAAGGATATTAAACGAACCGAAAAATTCTTTGATAAAACAATATCAAAAACTTTTTGAGTTCGATAACATAAAGCTGACGTTTGTCCCGGAAGCCGTTGAGAAGATCGCCGAGCTCGCCGTAGAGAAGGATACGGGCGCGAGAGGTTTGAGATCTATCGTCGAAAAGATTATGACTCCTCTTATGTTTTCGGCACCTTCTAATAAGAATATCAGAGAAATTGTCATTACTCCGGAGTATATAGACGGCACAGAAGAAGAACCGAGAATTATAGCGTGATTTTTTGATTCCTTAAATTCTATGGAGGTTTGTAATGGCGGTCAAATTGGTTATTTGCTCGTCGTCGGATATTTCCGCGAAAAAAGCGGAAGAGATGGGAATGAGGTTTTTGCCTATTCCGGTCTCTTTCGGTTCGGAACAGTATTTAGACGGCGTGGATCTTTTCCCCGACGAGTTCTTTGAAAAACTTATAGAAACAGATGTTTTTCCCGTGACAAGTCAGATTTCCCCGTATGTTTTCGAGGAATGTTTTCGTGAGATTATAAGTCAAGGAGACACTCCGCTCGCGATAACTATTTCTTCAAAATTATCCGGAACTTATGAAAATGCTTGTGTCGCGGCCTCGGAGGTCAAAGGTAGAGCGTTTGTCGTGGACAGTCTTAACGCCTGTTTGGGAGAGGCTATACTTGTTTATCACGCTTATAATTTGGTCGCGAGAGGACTTTCCGCGGAAGATATAGTCGATAGATTAAATTCCGATAAGAAAAAAATTCGTTTGATAGCTCTTTTAGATACTCTTGAATACTTGAAAAAGGGAGGAAGAATTTCTTCCGCCGTAGCTTTTGCCGGGGAACTTCTTTCTATAAAGCCCGTAATTTCCGTAATTGACGGAGAGGTAAAGGCCATAGGTAAGGCGAGAGGCTCGAAAAGAGGCAATAATTTGCTGACGGAGCTTGTCGATAAATCGGGTGGGATTGATTTTGAGATGCCGTTTTCTCTCGCTTATTCCGGCGGCAGCGACGTTCTTTTGAAAAAGTATATAGAGGATTCCGCGAGGCTTTGGGTCGGACATACCGAAAATCTTCCGACGCTGAAAATAGGCGCTACAATCGGAACTCACGTTGGCCCGGGAGCTGTGGCTGTTTCTTTTTTCTCAAAGACTTAGTATAAGATAAACGCGTTTCCTAAAAGGAAACGCGTTGAATTTTATCTGGTAGTTATTTTTTATAATATTGTTCTGTATAAAATTAATATTGAAATACTTGATTTTATTTTAAATAATATTTGTTATTGAGATTTATAAAGTATTTTTGAGTTGTTTTTTTTTTGAATATTTTAAATTTTTTTATTTGCAAAATTTCCGATAACTGACCGATGTATTTATCTAATAATGTTCGTTGTTGTCTACACTGCGCGTTGATTGGCAAGGAGCTTCTTTTTTGCTGGAAATAAAAGAAGATGTCTTCGGAATTGTTTTTTGATATTGAAAGAATATTTACGGAAATATTTTTTTATTTTGGATTTGAGAACAAAAAGACGCTGTAATTATTTTTTTGTTTATGTCTTTAATGAAAAAAGAGTTTTTTCAAATCGGCTTTTTTATTTTTGACGCAAAAAAATTTACGAATTGTTTTTTTATTTTCTGTTTTTATATTGTTTTTATTTTTTATATTGTTATAAAATTTATTATCGAATTTTATTTTGAAGCAAATGACTTTTATTCTTTTTGTGAATCGAATTTTTATTCTTTAATAATAATTTTTAGTAGAGATATTTTTATTAAAGATATTTTTCAATCAAAAAAATTTTTATAAGTTTTTCTAAGAAAAAAGATAAAAACGCTTTTTTTTGAAGCGTTTTTATCTTTTAGCAAAAGTAAACTGGGAATTGGCGAGATTTTTTTTGAGTGATTTCGTGATTTATTTTTTTATGTTTTTTGTTTTAATTCTTTATTATTTCTAGTGATTTTCATAATGTTTTGCGTTTTTATATTATTATTATTATTATTTTATAATCGTCTTAAATAAATTTTTTTAAGAGGCTTGTATAAAATCAATATAAGCGCGGCGTTGCAAATGGCGTGCGGCAAATCAAACTGCAAAAAACTTGCGCCGCAGGAAATTATTAAATTCATAAATGTGAAAGGCAGATTCCCGTATATTAGCCAAACGCTGTTTAATATCCAATTAAAAAGTATTCCCCATATGAAACCGTAAGCCGCGAGAAGAAAGCGGTTTTTAGCGAAAAACACGGAAAGAAGACCCATCAACATCCAAAGACAGCATCTCCAAGGAGTATATATGGAAAAAGTTGACATAAGGTCAAACAAAAGCGACGACGCAAGCCCGCAGAGGACTCCGGCTCCCGGATTTATCGCGGCTCCCGCGAAGATTATTATAAAAGAAGTCGGCTGTATCCCGGGAATGGCTCTTAGCGAAGCTCCCCCCGCCGCGGCTAACGCCGAGAGTAACGAGATAAAAACAATTTCTTTTAAGCGAAGCTTTTTGAAAAAAGGAGCGCTTATTATCAATAACGAGATTATTAATACTATTAAAATTATATTCCAAATCATCGTATATAATGCGACCAGGGAATAGTGAAGGAGCTCACAAGTTTAATATCATCGTCTTTTTCAAAAACCGCGACGCCTCCTTTGTTATTCAATATGAAATTGAGGTGAATAATTTCCCGTCCGTTTTCAAGCTCTTCGAAATATACCACGTTCATAAATTTCGAAGGATCAAAATCTTTAAATACGTTTTCTTTTATTTCAAAATCTCCGAGGTCAGTCAGCGAAATTATTCCCTTTTGATACAGAGATTCAAATACAGTATCGAATTTTTCACTGTCTTTTATTATTCTTTCCGCCTTTTTCTTAAAATCTTTTCCGGTAGGAGTTTTTGTCCTTTTAGCGAAATTTATTGACGTTTCCTTTGCTCTGAGCAAGTCTTTCGAAAATGTTTTAAGCCCTGTGTAAAGGATATATACGAATAATATCCATTCTTCTTTGTTGAGACATACGTTTGTTTTATCAAGTTCAAAATCTCGTTTCGGTCGGTGGTTTATGCATCTTCTCAAAAGAGAAGCTACTTCGGCGGCGGACATAGACAGATAAAGAGAGATTTTATCTCCTTGTTCGAGACGAACGTCAAAACGGTCGTTATCCTTAAATATTCGAGCCGTTTCGTAAATGCCGTATCCCACTCTGTAATCCTCGACTTTTTCATATAATATTTTAGCGCAGTGCAAGCCTTTTTCCGTTGGAAAAAGAGAGGAGTCGAGGAGTTTTTGAGATATCATATTGAGAAAATACGAGATGTCGGTTTCTTCTCCTATAAGAGCTTTTTTAAATAAATCCACGTCTTGTTCCGTCAGGTGGACGGCGTCCGCCTCCTCCGGGAAAAAAGCGTCGGGAAAAGAAGAAGATGTTTCTTCGTAAAGAGTATGCAGCAATCGGTAAATCTCAAAACCGCCGGGTTCCGATGGGCGACCGAGTTTTTTTTCAGCTTCGTTTTTGTCCTCATTTTCTTTTTCCTCGGCGTTTTTCTTTGAACTAAGCAATTTTTTACCCATAAGCCAGAAAATTACCGCTCCGATAATTAACAGTGTCGTTATTATTATTCCGGCGGGATTTTGCGGAATTGTCAGCCCCGATGTCGAAACGGTACCGTTTTCTATCGCGTTTTCGAGAGAAAGCGCGGTTTCTCTGTCGACACAGGTGCATTCGACGGCGGGTCTTTCACAACCGGAGCAGATTTTTATTGTGTTCCCCTCTTCGTCCGTAGTTGTTTCGGCGGTATTTCCGCAAAAGCAGTCGCAGGTACATAAAAGGAAGTTTCTGCCGCAGCCGGGACATACGTAAAGATCTTGTTCATCCGTGGTGTCAGTAGAGTATCTTCTTCCGCAAATACAATCGCCTTCCGCGGCGAAAGCAGAGATTGGAATTATGGTTAATATCAAAAATATTATAATCAAAAGCGAGAGTTTTCTCATATCATTACCCCCGATATTGTATATAAAACGGCATAAACGACAAACACGCAAATCAATATTGTCAGTTTGGGGCGAAGCTCTGTTCCCTTGCCGTTTTTTATAGCGCTTTTTCTTTCCGCCGTCGTTTTCGTGGCGAAGAGAGTTAAAAGGGCTGCCGCCAAAAACGGAAAGGTCGCTCGTATGTCGAGAAAAACGTTTGAAAAAATCGAAAGAACGCAGAACGGCAGCAATATTTTCCACTTTGTTTTTCCCAAGTCCCTGAATATATATCCGAAAGACAAAATCGTCGCGGCGTTAAGCGCGAGAAAAAGTACTCCGAAAATCACGCCGAAAAGAATACTGTCGCAACGAAGTATCGAAGGGATTACGGTTGAAAAAAGTATCAGCGAGTCAAGAACGACATAAGGGATTTTTATATTTGACAATTTTCAACCCTCCTTAAAATTTAAGTCCGTATATCAGGGACACTAATATCATATTTATCAATCCTACGACGATTGTCGGCACATAAGTCATAATATCTTTTTTCCTGTTGATTTCCGATGTTATAATATAATATGGGACAAAGGTCGCGATAAGAGAAGTCAGAGATATTGAGAAAAAGGCAATTTTGAAAGAAATATTAAGGATAAAACCGATAAAAGCGAGTAACGCCGGCAGAAAATATCCCGCTCCGACCGCTTTTATTATTTTGAGAATATCAATATCGACAGTTGAGAATTTTGCCGAGTAATATATGGTGGAGATATTGACGGCGTAAAGAAATACGGACAAGAGAATTGATAAAAGGAAAACAATCGCCGCCTTTCCGGCCCCGAAATATCCCAGAGCTATTTTTTCGGATATTATTCCGGCAAAAAAGAAAATATAAAACGCCGCCGGAATTACGAAATATGTATAAAGCGGAAAGGTTGTGTTTTTTCTGTAAAAAGAAATCGGATCAAAAAAGGCAGAGATAAAAAGATGTATAAATGATAATATATTTATGAAAAAATTTTTATGTTCTTTTTTTTGATTGTTAGGTTCGAGTCTTTTTCCGCATACGGGACAATAGACAGTGTTCATCTCTATCGTGCTGCGGCAGTTTTCGCAGAGCCTGCTCATGTTTTTAGGAACCTCCTGTTTTTCGTCATTTCCCGACAATATTATATCTTTTATATTATCATTTTTTTATCCGTGAGTCAAGTATATTTATATATAATTTATAATATATTAAAAAATTTATAATATATTAAAAAAAATTGTAAACCCTCTTGATTATCGGAGAAAAATGTTGTATAATAAAATCGAAAGCGGGTCTTGCGTGACTTTGCGTTGCGAACCATGTCAGGCAGGGAACTGAGCAGCATTAAGCAAAGGTCGAAGTGCACAGCAAGGAACCCGCTTTCTTTCCATATTTGAGCTTCGGAGGAGAAAAATGCATTACGCTTTATATAGAAAATATCGTCCCAAGACTTTCGGTGAGGTCGTAGGGCAGGAACATGTGACAACTACGCTTAAAGCCCAAGTGAAAAGCGGACAGTTTTCTCACTCCTATCTTTTTACCGGAACCAGAGGTACGGGAAAGACTTCCTGCGCTAAAATTCTCGCTCGCGCCGTAAACTGCCTTTCTCCACGGGACGGGGAGCCCTGCAACGAGTGTGAGATTTGCAAAGGTCTTTTGAGCGGGGAAATATACGATGTCTCGGAAATAGACGCCGCTTCTAATAACAGTGTCGATAATATAAGGCAGATACGGGACGAGATAATGTTTTCCCCCATGAAAACAAAATACAGAGTTTATATAATCGACGAGGTCCATATGCTTTCTTCCGGCGCTTTTAACGCTCTTTTAAAAACGCTTGAAGAGCCTCCCGAGCATGTTATTTTTATTCTGGCCACGACCGAGGCTCATAAAATCCCGCCGACTATCTTGTCAAGGTGTCAGCGTTTTGATATGCATCGTCTCTCTTTAAACGCGATAGCCGATCATCTTAAAAAAATCGCGGCCGCCGAGGGAAGGGTCTTCCCCGACGATATAATTAACATGGTGGCTTCTTTGGCGGACGGATCCGTTAGAGACAGTCTTTCTATTCTTGATAAGGTTATGGAGACAGAGGACCCTTATATGATAAAGGCGGCTCTCGGGATTTGTGATTCCGAGACTCTTTTCGCGTTATCGTCGCAGATAGCTAACGGAGATATTGACGGACTCTTTTCGACAGTCGCGGATTTTTATTCCTCTTCAAAGGATTTTTCGGTGCTTTTTCATGATTTGATTGAGCATTTTCGTTTTCTTCTCATCGCGAGAACCGCGAAATCACCTGAAAAATTTATGGAAAAAAGCGAGGAGGATAAGGCGAAATATAAAAAACAATCGTCGCTTTTCGGCGTCGAGCAGATTCTTTATATTCTTGACACTCTTAAAACGTCGCTTTCTAATCTCTCTCGCTCCCCTGATAAACGCGCGGAAGCTGAGATTTGCTTTTTAAAATGCGCCAGGCCCGAGTTGGAAAAAGATTCTACTCCTCTCGCGGCGAGAGTTTCTAAGCTCGAAACCGCGATATCGGGTATTTCGTCTCTGGGTTTATCCGCAAATAAAGATGAGAATTTGATAGAAAGAGTAAGCGGGACAGAAAATGGGACGGTAAAGAATCCTGACGGAAAAAGCGAGAAGCTTTCAGGCGATTCCTTTTCAAACGCGGTCTTTGACGATTTTTCAGACAAGGATTTTTCTTCCGATGCCAACAAAACTGCCGTTTTCGATAAGAAAAACGACGAAATTTCATCTCGATATTCTGAAAAATCATCGCCCGAAAGGACTATTTCAAATAATAATTCTTTAAATGACGGGAATTTTGAAAGTAATGACTCTTTTTTGCGTTCGCAAAAGAAAACGAACACAGAAAACACAGGGGCTGAAACGTCGAGAAAAAAGGCGATAATCAAAGATGATCCGGCTTCTTTCTTCGACGAGATCTCTTCCGACGAGGCGTCTGATTTGAACAAGAGCGAGGTCTCGGCGTTCGAAAAAGAATCGGATAAGAGCGATTTGTCGAATTCATCGGGCGAGGGTGAGTATCGAGAGTTTCTTTCTTTTAAAACGTTGGCGTCTTCCGTCAGAAGAAAAGATATTACTATCGGGATAGCTCTTGCTCGTTATTGCGAGGCTGTTTATAGAGATAAAGAATTAATTATTCTCTGCAAGAGCGAAAAGGATAGAGAGGAAGTTTCCTCTCCCGAGGCGAGAAAGCTTATAGAAGAAGCTTTGAAAGAGGATTGTAAGGAGTCTTATAAAGTTAAATTTGATATAGGAAGCAAGGAGAAATATCTTTCCGAAGAGCAGCGTGAGTTCTCAGATATTTACGAGCATCTTGAAGAAAGCGATTTATTCACTTTTTGAGCTTGTCTTCTCTGTTTTTTGCTCGATTGTTTTTTCTGTTTATATCTGTTCTTATGTTTTGTCAATGTTAACTGTTGATATTTAAATTGTGATATTTATCAGTATAATTGTAGCAATATAGTATTTATTTCTTTATTTTATTAATATATCTTTTTTGATATTGATTTACAAAAGTCGTTTTTAGCGAATTTGTATTATTGAAAACGTTTTTATTTTGGTTTTTTAAGAAATTGTCTTTCAATTCGATTTTTAATTATCTTTATCTTATTTTTATTCGTTATAGATTTTCGATTAAATTTATGAAATTTAAGAAAGAGGTTATTTTATGAAAGTAAGAATTCCGCAGCAACCAAGTCAGAAAGAAATGATGGAAAAATTGCAGAAACTTCAAAGCGATATGCAGTCAAAACAGGAGGAGCTTGATTCGAAGGAATACGAGGTTTCTTCCGGAGGAGGAATGGTTAAAGTTACTATTTCAGGTACAAGAGAAATAAAATCCGTTAAGATAGATCCTTCCGTTGTCGATCCTGAGGATGTGGAAATGCTTGAAGACATGATATCGGCGGCGGTGAACGAGGCGATTAAAATCGTTGACAAAACAAACGAGGAAGAAATGGGGGCTCTCACGGGAGGTCTTAATCTTCCGGGTCTCGGGTTTTAGGAGAAATTATGGCGTATCAAGTTAATGCTCTTGAAGATTTAATAGACAAATTCAGAAGTCTTCCCGGAGTAGGCTCAAAATCGGCTCAGCGTCTTGCTTTTCATATTCTTAATCTTTCCGAGCAAGAGGTGTCGGACTTCGCGGAGACTATGTTGAAAGCGAAGAAAACAATACATTATTGCAGCGAGTGTCAAAATCTTACCGACAGGGAAAAATGCTCGATTTGCGAGAACCCTAAAAGAGACAGGGAAACAATTTGCGTCGTCGAGACACCGGCCGACGTTATCGCTATAGAAAAGACAAAAGAATATAAGGGTCTTTATCATGTTTTACACGGGGTTATTTCTCCCATGGATAATATCGGGCCGTCCGATATAAAAATAAAAGAGCTTCTTTATAGGTTGCAGGATGAAAGCGTTAAAGAGGTTATAATAGCTACTAACCCCACGGTTGAAGGAGACGCTACCGCGATGTATATAGCTAAGCTTTTGAAAAGTCTGGGAGTGACTTCTTCTCGGCTCGCGTTCGGAATCCCGATAGGCGGAGATCTTGAATACGCCGACGAGCTCACGTTGTCAAAAGCTATTGAAAATCGAAGGGTTTTCGGTGATTGAGCCCCGTATTTTTTAGGCCTTTTAGCTGTAATTTTGGTTCTTTACGGGGAGAGATGGGAATCTTTAAATTATTAATTTAAATTTGCATTTTATATATTTTATATATTTAATTATGTATAATATTTTGTGATTTTTAATTCTGATTTTAATTCTAATTCTAATTCTAAGTCTAATTTGAATTTTTAATTAAATTATATGTTCTCAATTTATATAGTTTCAGTATCTTTTTTAGGGATTATATTTTTTTAATTTTATTATTTATTATATTTTTGTTGTATAATTGGATTTATTTATATTCGTATATTATTATTTAATTTTTGATGTTTTAATTTTTAATATCGATATATAATCGATATATAGATATATAAATAATTATATCAATACTTAAAGTTAGTCCGGCGGCGAATATCGCTATTTTCTGAAAGGCTAGGGATAATTTGATAAAAAACGAAAATCCTAAAAATAAGAAGACGGTTTCTCAGTTTAGTCCTC
>CAJFPG010000149.1 GCA_904398665.1 Candidatus Geddesella stercoravicola
CTACATATTTAAAATCCGGAATCTCAAAACTCTTCAAAATCGGGTCCCTGTCTTCCTCGAAAACATAAGATCGTATTTCTCCTCTTGAAAGAGATGAAATTTCATTGAAATATATTTCTCCTCTTCCCACGAAAAAATCAGAAGCAAAAAAAAGAGCCGCCATAGATATCGTCAAAACGGAAATTTTAAACCATTTACGTTTTATTTTTTTACACAATAATAAAACGGTAAAAAAGATCAATACAAACGATATAAATATTATCAAATAATATATAAAAGCGCGCAGCGACCAATGTCGCCAAGAAGAAACAACGCCTCCCGAGAAAAGAAACATATACGGCGCCGTAGTGACAGTTATAATAAGAGACAATTTAAATCTTTTATCGCTGTCACATTTTTTAAACGAAACATAATAATTAAAAATGTAAATAAAAACGGCAGAAACAATCAACGCGAAAATTATCGACCGAAAATCATCGTATAATCCATAGAAATTTATTTGAAAAATTTGAGAAAACGAAAGAAGCAACAATACAAGAACTCCAATCAAATCCGCTAAAAATCCGAATAAAAAAACTTTCCATACAGAATGCAGATAAAACTTCTTTTTTTCTTGTATCTCAAGAAAAGCCATCGCAAAAAACAAGACGACACTGTCGATGATGAAATTTATCGGAATAACAAAAATCCATGCCGAAGGCATAATCAACAACGACCATAAAGGGAAAACAATATCATAAAGAACCTCGTGTTTTTTCATAATTATCCTCTGCCCTCCTCCGTATACGGTGTAACATCTATTAGCGTAATATCTATAACTTTATTATTTTTACAACAAAACAATATTTTTTATAAATTTTCTATAATGTTTATATCTTTATATTTCTTTTTATATTTCTTTGAAAATTTTATTATTTTTTAAACAAAAACACAAATAATTTTCTTTTATTTTACAATATTTTTAAATTTTTATGTCAGAACCGGATATAAAATATATCCGATATATGTTTGATTTATAAAAATTTCACAAAAAACAGTCACTCTATACAAGAAATAATTTCTGTATGCCTTTGACAATTTTTGCTGAAAATACTTTCGGACTCACCGTAACCTCATATATACTCGAATATAAATTTTACCAAATGTTCATAAATTCCTATTTACAAAAGCGGAAGTTTATGGTAAACTAAATACATACCGAGATTAAGACGGCGGTTTTTCACCGAGCCGCGCGCCTTGTTCTGCGGCGAATATTTTATACGGAGGTGAGAAAAAATGATTAAGGAAGTCAAATCTGAGATCATCGAAAAAAATCGTGTTCACGAAACGGATACAGGATCTCCCGAAGTCCAGATCGCGATTCTTACGGAAAGAATCAAAAATCTTACGGAACACCTTAAAGTCCACAAGAAAGACAATCACTCTCGCAGAGGTCTTTACATGATGGTCGGACAGAGAAGAAATATGCTTAATTATTTAAAGAAAAAGGATATCAATCGATACAGAGCGATAATCGAAAAATTGAATATCCGCAAATAATCGCGAGAACAGACGGGGGACAAGGAATAAAATTTCTTTATTTCTTGTCCTTTACGGCGAATTAAGAAAAAAAACAGAAGATAAACGACGCGGTTGTTTTGCAGTTATCAAAGCCGTTAACGGAGAAGTTGAAGGTTTTGATAACTGCGGAAGCATATCCGACCGCGTTCGTTAAAACTCGCGAAAGAACGCGAAAGGAGAAAAGAAAAAAATGAACATCTACGAAAACTACAAGACTTTCGAAACAGAGTTTGCCGGACGCAAGCTCGTAGTCGAAACAGGGAAATTCGCGGGGCTCGCGAACGGATCATGCCTCGTACGCTACGGAGACACGACCATACTCGCGACGGCTACGGCGTCGGCTCAACCGAGAGACGGGATAGACTTCTTCCCGCTCGCGGTAGATTATGAGGAAAAGCTTTACAGCGTCGGAAAAATTCCCGGCAGTTGGAACAGAAGAGAAGGAAGACCGGGAGAAAAAGCCATTCTTAATTCGAGAATGATTGACAGACCTATACGTCCCCTTTTTCCGAAAGATCTGAGAAACGACGTCGTCGTCAGCGTAACTTTACTGTCGGTTGATCAGGATTGTGTTCCCGTAATAGCGGGAATGCTCGGGGCTTCGGTAGCTCTCTCAATATCCGATATCCCGTTTAACGGCCCCGTAGCCGGCGTTCTTCTCGGATATGTTGACGGCGAGTACGTGATAAACCCGACTTTGGAGCAAAGAAAAAATTCAAAAATGAGCGTGACGGTAGTCGGGACAGCCGAAAAGATTGTAATGATAGAGGCCGGAGCGGACGAAATACCGGAAGATATCATGCTTGAAGGTATAATATTCGCTCACCAAGAAATAAAGAAAATGGTAAAATTTGTCTCTGATATAGCCGCCGAGATAGGAAAACCGAAATTCGAGTATACTCATATTACGGTAAACGAGGAGCTTTACAATGATGTAAAAGACTTCGCTTACGATGATATAAAAACCGCGCTGATAACCGACGATAAAGACATCAGAGATAAAAATATCGCGGAGGTAACGACAAAAATAAAAGAGCATTTCGCGGAAAAATATCCTGACAACGACGCGGATTTCGCGGACGCCGTATACAAACTTGAAAAAACTATTGTCAGAAAAATGCTCATAGACGACCATCAGAGAGTAGACGGCAGAGGGCTCGATGAGATAAGACCTCTTCACGCGGAGACCGGACTCATACCGAGAGTTCACGGATCCGGGCTTTTCAGCAGAGGACAGACGCAGGTTCTTACCATCGCGACACTTGCCCCGATATCCGAAAAACAAATATTCGACGGGGTGGATGAAGAAGAATCCAGAAGATATATGCATCATTACAATATGCCCCCCTATTCCGTCGGGGAAGCCAAATCCGCGAGAGGCGCCGGAAGAAGAGAGATAGGACACGGAGCGCTCGCCGAGCGTTCTCTTGTCCCTGTTCTCCCCTCGGAAGAAGAATTTCCCTACGCCATACGTCTTGTTTCCGAAGTTCTTTCCTCCAACGGCTCAACTTCTCAAGGCTCGGTCTGCGGCAGTACTCTCGCCCTGATGGACGCGGGAGTTCCGATCAAGGCGCCCGTTGCCGGCATATCCTGCGGGCTTGTCACCGACGAGGATAGATGGCTCACAATGCTCGATATTCAGGGAATAGAAGACTTCTTCGGAGATATGGATTTCAAGGTCGCCGGAACCCATAAAGGAATAACCTCTATCCAAATGGATATAAAAATAGACGGTTTGACCTATGATATAATAAAGAAAGCTTTTGAACAGACGAAAGCCGGGAGAGATCATATTATCGACGATATAATTCTCAAAGCCATACCCGCTCCGAGAAAGGAACTCTCCAAATACGCTCCCAAGATAATGTCGCTGTCTATTCCGACAGATAAGATAAGAGAAGTTATCGGCTCGGGAGGAAAAGTTATACAAAAGATAGTCGCCGACACCGGAGCAAAAGTTGACATAGAAGACGACGGAACCGTATTCATCTCATATATAGACCCCGAATCCGGAAAAGCCGCGCTCAATATTATAAAAACAATAGTGGACGGACCGGAAATAGGTTCCATATATAAAGGGAAAGTAACAAGAATAATTCCTATCGGAGCGTTTGTCGAGTTCGCACCCGGAGTCGAGGGACTCGTTCATATCTCCAAACTTGAAGACAGAAGAGTCAACAAAGTCGAGGACGTAGTATCTGTCGGTGACGAGATATGGGTAAAAGTTATTGAAATAGACAATCAGGGAAGGATAAACCTTTCCAGAAAAGACGCGTTAAAGGAAATCGAGGGGAAATAACTTTCTCTTACCGCTGACGCACGGGGCCATCGCCGAGGCGGTGGCTTCGCTTTTTTAAAAAGTAAAAACAATTTCGCTTTCAGAATCATTTTGTCTTATATAAAAAATTATAATTTCCTCAAATAATCATGTTAAAAAAAATAATAACATATAAAACGCTAAACGTAAAATAAATGAAGGGAGAATTTCCAATGAAACTGACGCAAAAGCATCCCGCGAACCAAGTTCTCGATATAATAAATCGAGTATATTATAATAAACTAACGACTGTTTCGGGAGGAAACATATCGACGATAGACGACGACGGAAACATTTTTATAACTCCGAGCGGAATAGACAAGGGCAGCCTTCAAAGAAGAGATATTATGAAAGTTTCCCCCTCCGGCGAGATTGAGGGACTTCATAAACCGTCTTGCGAACTTCCCTTTCACAGCAATGTTTATAAACTGCGTCCGGACATAAAAGCGATAGTTCACGCTCACCCTCCCGCCCTCGTGGCCTACGCGGTGACCAGAAATATTCCCATAACAAACCTCACTTCTCACACGGCGGCAAAATGCGGAAATATCTCAACGTCAAGATACGCGATACCGGGAAGTAAAGAACTCGGAGATATAATATCCGAAGAGTTCGCGAAAGGGTTTGATCTCATAATGATGGACGCCCACGGAGCTGTTGTAGGAGCAAAAGATCTTGAAAGCGCTTTCGCGCTTTTCGAGGAACTCGACTACTGCGCGAGAATGCAGATAAACGCGGCGTCAATCGGCCTTCTTTCGGAAATAAACGGGAAACACGCTAAAAAGCCTCAAATCTCTTTCGGAAGTTTTAAAAACGGCAAAAAAACAAACGCCGAAATAGATTACAGAGAGGATATCTGCAAATTTCTTTCAAGGGCGTACGACCAAAATATCGTAAACACCTCTTTCGGAACGCTGTCGCAAAGACTCTCGGAAGACGAATTTCTGATAAACCCGCACCTCGCGGATAGGAAAACGCTGACCCCTGACGACATAGTCAAAATAAAAGGAAACGACGCCGAAGAAGGAAAAATTCCGGCAAGAGCGGCGGGGCTTCACAAGCAGATATACCGGACTCATCCGGAGGTCGAATCGATATTTATATCCGAACCTCCATACGCGACGACATTTGCCCTCACTCAAAGCAAGCCTTTCGACTCTCGTTTAATACCGGAAAGCTATATGATGCTTCACGACGTAAAAAAACTCCCGTATACCGCGATGTCAAACTATAAAGAAATCTCCGACGTAATAGGAAAAAAAGTCCCTGTTGTCTTAATAGAAAACGAGGGGGCCGTGGCCGTCGGAAAAAGCCTTATGCAGGTCTTTGACAGAATGGAAGTTTTGGAATACAGCGCCAACAGCGTTTTATCAGCGTACAGAATGGGAACGAAGATATCGCCGATGAGCGAAGAAGAAGTCGAAGAGGTAAACAAATATTTTAATATCTGGTAAACGGAGGAATCAAAGATGAAAGTTCTCGCCTTTGATCTCGGCGCGTCAAGCGGAAGAGCGATACTCGGGATCTACGAAGAAGGAAAAGTCACGATGAAAGAGATGCATCGCTTCTCAAACGATCCAGTAATGGTACATGGGACGTTTTATTGGGATATACTGCGTCTTTTTCACGAGATAAAACAAGGTATTTCAAAATGCGTCGCCGAAGGACACAAAGATATAGACAGCATAGGAATAGACACTTGGGGAGTCGATTTCGGACTTCTCGATAAAGACGGGAAACTCCTTGAAAATCCGGTATGCTACCGCGACGCGAGAACCGTCGGGATAAAAGAAAAAGCTTTTGAAATCTGCGGAAAAGAACGAATGTATAAAACCGCCGGCTTACAATTCAATGACTTCAACACCATATTCCAACTATACTCATTAAAGCTTCGGCGGCCGGATATCTTGGACAGAGCCAAAACACTGCTGTTTATCCCGGATCTTCTCGCCTACTTCTTAACAGGAGAAAAAAGCGCGGAATATACGATAGCCTCCACTTCACAGCTGCTTAACGCGAAAACCCGGAATTATGATTTTACCGTTTTGGAAGAACTGGGGATAAAAAAAGAAATCATGCCCAAAATAATAACGCCCGGAACGGTAAAAGGAAAACTGACACAAGAGATAGCCGAAGAACTCGGAGTCAAAAGAATAGAAGTTGTCGCTACCGCTTCTCATGATACCGCCGCCGCGGTGGCCGCCGCTCCGATAAAAAAAGGAGAAAACAGTTGTTTTATCTCCTGCGGAACTTGGTCTCTTCTCGGGGCGGAACTTTCGGAGCCGATAATAAACGACGCCAGTTTTTCCGCGGACTTCACAAACGAGGGGGGCGTCGAAAATACCATTAGATTTTTGAAAAACATATCCGGACTTTGGCTCTTGCAGGAAACAAGGCGTCAGTGGCTCAGGGAAGGAGAAAATATCTCTTTCAAAGATATAGATAAAATGCTTGAAACCGAAATAAGCGCGGAAACATTTATAGATCCGACCGCCGAGGAATTTATCGCTCCCGGAAATATGCCGGAAAGAATAAACGCGTTTCTCTCCGAGACAAAACAACCCTTACCGAAAACCAAAGGACAGCTCGCTTTATGTATCCTCGAAAGTCTTGCTCTGACGTACAGATATTATATAGAATCGCTGGAAAAAATATTGGGAAAAAGAATCGAGACGATACATATAATAGGAGGAGGGGTAAAAGACGTAAACCTTTGCCGCTTTACCGCGAACGCTACCGGGAAAAAGGTCACGGCGGGACCGATCGAAGCTACCGCGATAGGAAATATAAACGTACAGCTGATAGCGAAGGGCAAAATCGAAAATATACAAAAAGCCAGAGACGAAATATCGGATATAATAGAATATTATCCGAAAGATGAAAATATCTGGGCCGAAAAATACAAAAAATTTACGCTTATCAAGAGGTAAAGTTTTTTATGTTCAACGACTATATTGAGCTTCAAAAACAAGAGATGATAGACAATTTGATGAAACTTGTCGCTATTCCGAGTGTCGCGGCGGCGCCGAACGAAAACGCTCCGTTCGGAAAAGACGTGGACAAAGCTCTTTCTTTTGTCTCGTCACTTGCGGAAAACATGGGGTTTAAAGCTAAAAATCTCAAAAACTGCGCGGAAATTATCTTCGGAGAAAATAAAGCCGAGAAAGTATATATAGCGGGACATATAGATATTGTTCCGCCGGGAGACGGCTGGACTTCTTCCCCGTTTCAGCTGGCTATAAGAGACGGCAAGATGTTCGGAAGAGGGGTTCTCGACGACAAAGGGCCGTCGATAGCCGCGCTTTACGCGATGAAAGCGATAAAAGAACTCGGCTATAAACCAAACGCCCAAATTCGACTGATACTCGGAGGAAACGAAGAAAACGGTATGACCGACCTGAAAGAATATATAGAAAAAGCCGGACTTCCCGATTATGCTTTGACTCCTGACAGCAGTTTCCCGATAATCAACGCCGAGGCGGGAGTTTTACAAGGAACGTTCGAAACGTCAAACATCACGGAAGAGGGAGAAGTCTCTTTGATGTCTCTGCGAGGAGGAAACGCTTTCAATTCGGTGCCAGATATTTGCAGAGTCGTTCTTTCAGTTCCGAGATCAAGACAAAATGAGATAAAGCCGATCCTTTCCGACAGGAGTTTTAAGGTCACGGATTTCGAATATTATTTCAACAACGAAACTCTTTTTATAACGACATACGGAAAGGCGGCTCACGGCTCGGTTCCCGAAAAAGGAGAAAACGCGTGTTTTAAAGCGGTCAAGATTGTTTCCGAAATTCTCTCCGCGACAAAAAGCAAAAACAGCTATATCGAATTTATTGAAAAATATTTCACCGACGATACGAAGGGAACAAAACTCGGCGTGGCGTGCGCGGACCAAATAATCGGAGATCTTTCGGTGAACGTAGGTATCTGCGATTACGACAGAAAAAATCAAAAAATGATAGCGGTCGATCTCAGACTGCCGATAAAAGCCGCGGCCAAAGACATAGAATCAAAACTTTATAAAGCGGCGGAATGCGGCGGAATGCGATACAAGAGAGCCGACTTGCTTGAAAGCACTTATGTTTCGGAAAACAGCGAGTTTCTGAAAAAACTTTCTCGATGTTACGAAAAGGTTTCCGGGAAAAAATGCAGAACGCTGTCAGCCAGAGGAGCGACCTACGCGAAATGTTTTCAGGGAAGAGGGGTCGCGTTCGGTCCGATAAATGAGGAAAACGCCGAGGAAGGCGGAAATATGCACTCCGCCGACGAATATCTTTCGGTAAAGGCATTTTTGGATCTGGCGAAAATATACGCGCTTTCCATCTATGAATTATGGGTAAAAAAAGATTAAAAACCATATAATCTCTTTAAACGGACAAAGCCTAAGAGGTCTTTACATGATGGCCTAGCAGAGAAGAAACATGCTTAATTATTTAAAGAAATAAGTCCGCTTAAACAGCCCTCCACTATCAGACTGCCGTAAAAAGAAGTTATTTCTCTGTCCCCCAAATCTCCTTCATTTAATATGAAATATTATAATTCGCTCAACGAAAGATTGAAATTACCCGCTCATAACAACAAAATATTTGAGGTAATGTTTAATCGGAATAAGACATAACGTCCAACAATTCTCTATTCGAACACGATAATTTTAAACGCCGCGAGAAAAACGCGTGCCTCGCGGTTTCTCAGATGATTATCTCCCGGAAAAATCTACTGCCTCCGTTTTTTTAATATATGATGTCTGCGGAAAAGTTATAATCGGAGCGACATTTTTAAGATACCCCGCCCAATAATCCCGTGACGATTGCAACCGCCGAGAGGAGAAACCGCCGCTTATCGGCAGTGCCCGGGAGCTTGTCTGCCGACGAAAGATCGATACGGTTCCCGTTTTTGAGACGAGGGACACGAGTCAGGGTTAAAATTATTTAAAACAAAAAAACATGCCGACGCTTCCAAACATTGCGGAGGCATATTTTTTTTGTTACATTCTATCATCAGGACGGTCTTTGCCGAAAACGGCAGTCCCGGGTAAAATCCGTAAACAAAAAAACGGTCCTCCGTTTTCGCGGACGACCGAATAAATATATAAAAACAGAGGAAATATTTTTATCTGTTTTATCCGAACAAAGTTTCCAACATTGAGGTAAAATAATCCCAGACACTCGCTTTTTCAACATCCTCGGAAAGAACTATCGGACAAGTTTTAACAGTCTCGTCTTTAAGCTTATATGTTATAACCCCTACTTGCTCCCCTTTTTGCATAGGCGCGGTTACGCTGTCATTAAGAGATATCTCATAAGTGAGTTCTTTATCCCATCCTTTCGGAACGACAAGAGAGAAATCAGTATCGGATGTTACGGAAATATTCTCGATCTTCCCTTTGTTTACCTTCAACTGCGGCAGAGTTATCTCCCCCGCTTTTGCGACGCAAAAGTTAGAAAATCCAAAATTCAGTAACGACGCGGCCGCGGAAAAACGAATATCGGAAGTGGCGCCTCCCATAATCGTTACTATAAGAGTCATTCCGTTCCGTTCAGCTACCCCCGAGAAACTGTGAAGAGATGCCCTCGTATAACCGGTTTTAAGTCCCTTCATACCGGCATATGTTTTAAGCATTTTATTTGTATTCGCGAGAGAGAATTGACCGTCTCTCAGAGTATCCATCCAGATAGTTGAAAAATCAAAGATCTTTTCATGCTTGATAAGTTCCCTGCTCGCTATCGCTATGTCAGCCGCGGAAGTATAATGATTTTCATCGTCAAAAAGTCCCGTACAATTAGTAAAATTAGTATTTTCCATTCCAAGTTCTTTCGCTCGTTCGTTCATTTGGCGAACAAATTCTTCCTCGCTGCCCGCAACGAATTCCGCCAAAGCGACGGCGGCGTCGTTAGCGCTCGGAACGACCACGGCTTTCACCAAATCCTCGACGCTCATGGTTTCTCCCACTTTCAAATATATCTGCGTCCCTCCCATAGAAGCGGCGTGTTCCGAAGCGGTCACCGTATCCTCAAAAGAAATTTTACCGCTGTCGATAGCCTCGAAAACGAGAAGAAGAGTCATTACTTTCGTAACGCTTGCCGGCATATATCTGTCATCTTTATTATACTCATAAAGAATTGTTCCTGTCTCCGCTTCGATAAGACACGCCGATTTTACGTCAAAATCAAATTCCGGACTCACCGTATCCGAAAGCACGGCCTCGTCGCCGAAACGAGAGGCGTCAAGATAATCCCATAAAGCGAGAGCCTCCGCCTCGCTCGGCATATCGTCGTTCGCTAAAATACCGGGGTCTGCGGACTCCGACGCTGAAACGGGCATTGAAAAAGAGAGAAGAAACGCCAAAGAGAAAAAAACAGAAAGAAATTTTTTCATATTATCACCTTTTATCTTTATATACAGCTGTTATTTTACTTAAACCAAGAAAGAAATTTCTCCCAAAATCCCCTATCGTTTTTTGGAGAACACCTTTGCGGAGTCGACGAGATTATTATAACGTCATCCCCTATTCTTTCGATATCCTCAAAAGGTATCATATAGTAGTCTCGACTTATTAAAAATCCCATAAAACGAGTCGCGACGGGAACGGAAAAAGAAAGTATTTTCCCGTTTTGAAGATCGAAGAAAACGTCTTCGGCGAATCCCATTCTCGCTCCCGTTTTTGAATTTATTATCTCTTTACATCTAAGTTCGCTGAATCGATACATAAATTATCCCACCCTCAAAAAATATCTATGCGAATTCTAATAAAATATTACAAGAAAAAAGAACAGATAAAAAAATCTAAAAAATATTTTCTTCCTTATATTAATAAACACGTTATATAAAATATCCCTTCCTAAAAGGAAGGGATAAGATTTAATAATTAAAATAAACGCTCAGAGAATGATAAAATAATGAAATAATAAAAAATAAAAATATTAAAAATAAAACTTAAAAGAAAAGAAACAAATTAAAATACACAAATAAAAATCTCGGAAAAATATCAAACAACGCTCTCAATAATGCTCTGAACGTCCGACAAAGAAAAAATCTCATAGTCAGGGACAATATCTCCGTCATTTATATTATGTCCGCCGTTAAACCATATTGTAATTATTCCGACGTTTTTGCCGCCCGCTATATCCGAAGTGAGGCTATCGCCGACAATCACGGTCTCCTTTTCGGAAAAATCTGGAATTTTAGAAAAACAAACATCAAAAAACTCTTTATCGGGTTTGTTAAATCCTATTTTCTCAGAAATAAATATACCGTCGAAATATTTTGCTATACCGGAACTTTTTATCCGTCCGTCCTGAACAACGGCGGTACCGTTCGAAACTATATACAATCTATATCTTCCGTAAAGATTTTTTATCAGCTCTTCTGCTCCCGGTATAAAAATATGTCCTATTGAAAGAAAATTCTCATAATATTTTGCGGCGTCAGTCTCAGACGCATCGATTCCGAACTCTTTAAACAATATAAAATAACGACGAGTTTTCACCTCTGCTCGAGTCAAAAGTCCTTTTTCCAAAAGTTTCCATTGAGCAAGATTTATTTCACTGTACCGAGAAAGAAGTTCTTCCGTCGGCGTTATTCCAAGCTTCAAAAGTGTTTTTTTAAGAGCATTTCTTTCAGCCTTATGAAAATCAAACAAAGTGTCGTCCAAATCAAAAAGAACGTTTTTTATCATCTATTTTCCCCCGCGATGAACATCAAGCTTTAACCGTAAACAACAAATTTATTCATTCTTAAATATCGCCGAGATAATACTGTTTCATAATCTATAACAAAAAAATATTCGACATAAAAAATCAGAAAGATAAAAAATAAAAATAAAATCCAGCTGATATAACCGATCATAACAGATAAAACAAAAATTTTACAAACACGTAATTATTACGCTTAAACATCACAAATTATCTTTAAAATATAGGTTAATAGAACATAATATACATAATATATTTAATAAACCTTGCATAAAGTCGTTTTAAATATTTCAATCCATCGTCCAATTTTCTATTCCCTCAAAAATAGAGGTCTCGGTAGGAGAAAACTCTCCCGAAACAATTCTGTTCACGGCAAGAGCGCCTCTTGAATAATACAATGGGATAAAAGGCATTTCGGTATTAAACGCGGAAAGAAAATCAATTATATCGCTTTCCCCGGAATAAAAATCATCAAGAACAGAAAGAAAGTTTTGAGAGATATTCGAATGGGAATTCACCACTCCGTTTTCAAACATATATCTTATATCAAAATTCATCGGAATCTCAGTTTCCGCTATATATATATCGTAATTCCCGGAAGCGATAACCTCACGATAATCGTTCCAGTTATACAGAACAACGTTCACAGAAAAGCCCATTTCCCTCAGACTATCGGCAACGGCGTTCG
Organism: Candidatus Geddesella stercoravicola; assembly: GCA_904398665.1. Lineage (GTDB taxonomy): Bacteria > Bacillota > Clostridia > Oscillospirales > UBA644 > Geddesella > Geddesella stercoravicola. The sequence goes on from CAJFPG010000149.1 coordinate 12,257, forward strand.
CTATATTTACTCTCGTCCTATCCTCATTATTGCATATAACCGTAAGTTCAAGAGCGGAACCTCTCCAAACTCTTACCCCGTCTGACAACGTCAATCCGTTCTCAGTAAAAATCGTATTAGCTTCGGATGAGGAATAAATATCTCTTTTTATTTGCATATTTTCAAGCTCTCTCCAATTAAGGTTAAAAGGCTGCCACACTATATCTCCCAAAGAGTCAAGTTCCTCTTCCGAAATTCTCTTTCTATCAATACATCGACTTATGGCAGACGATATTTCGCTTGACGCTAAATAAGGCTTAGATTTATTCACCGCCGCGAAAACAAGGGTATTCGTCATAAAAGTAACAAGCTCTACATTTCCCTTATATCTTTGAGCCCCATCGGACAAATCGGCGTAAGCCGCGTGAATAACTCCGTAATTAAAATTATAATTCAAATCCTGAGAGTCCTGTATCTCAACCAAAGAAATCGTGTCAAACGAAAAATTCTCGCTGTTTTGATAATAATCGTTTTTATGAAGAGCAAGAACTCCGTCGCTTGTGGAAATATAATATTTTCCGCTTCCTATCGGGTAAACTCCGACGGAAGCTTCTTTAACAATCGGAAAATCAAAAAGATTTATATTATATAAATTAGAGTTTTTCAGCGAGACTCTGACAGTATTTGAAGAAAGCTGTTCCCAGTCATCGATATAATTATCAAAACGAAAAGAATACAAATCTGACTCAGAAGCAAGCTGAAAAGAATGAACGATATCAGCCGCCGTCACAGAAGATCCGTCCGAAAAACGCGACTCGCTTCTTATAGTAAAAATAATATTATTATCCTCAATAGAATAATCCGCTATTCTCGCGGAGGGCGAACTCGACGAATCCAAATAAATCAAACCTTCGTAGCAAAGGGATATAACCGCGCGATTAGATTGATTTACGGAAGAATACGGATCTATCGTTTCTCCCGAGTAATAAGCGATTGTAAAATCCTGAGCCTCCGAGGCGTTGTCTCCCGATTGATTTCCTCCATCGTTATTTTCCGGAGCTTCTTGCTCGGGAAGAGAAAAAAGAGAGCAAGAAGAAAAAACAAAGGAAAAAATTAAAATCCAGAGAATAATTAAAACAGACTTAACGTTCTTCCTTATCTTCATTCGTATACGTTTCCTTTAACTGTTCAACGGCGTTTAACGCTCTTTCAAGAGATTTGTAGGTATCATTGACGATTCCCTCAATATAATTTACGGTAACATTTCTCATTTTTACCGAATCGTTTTTCGCTCTGTCGACAATACCCTCGGCTCTCTCTTTCGCTATCGCGAGGATTGCCTGCTCATCTATAAGCTTAGAGGCTTCTTCTTTCGCTTCCGATATTATAGAAGCCGAATTTTTTCTCGCCTTTGAAAGCATTGTCTCGGAGGTTTTTTTCGCTCTCTCAATCATTGAGTTACTGTCCTCCTCGGCTTTCTCAAGAATTTTATCTTTCATATCAAGAACTTCCTGAGCTTTCCTCATTTCTATCGGAAGACTCATTCTTAGTTCCTCGATAATGGCTTTAAGACGGTCCTCTTCAATCATAAGTCGATTTTTCGCGAAAGGTACGTTCCAAGCCTCTTCCATAATATCTTCAAGCTCTTTAAGTGTTTTAAAAAAACCGTTATTTTTCATATTTTCCGCCCTTTCTCTCCTCAAGAATTTCAACAAGACACTTCTCAGCCTTTTCCGGAATGAGACCGATAAAACTTCCGTTCCCGGAAATTATTTTTCTCACCGCTGTGGAAGAAAGTCTCTCATATTTTTCCGAAGCCGTCATAAATAACGTCTCGCAACGAGGCTCAAATCTTTTATTCGCCTCGCTCATCATTTTCTCATATCGCAAATCGCTCTCGTCTCTGACGCCTCTAAGCAAAAGAAAACAATTTTCCTCTCGGCATAAATCAACAACCATTCCATCTGAGGAAACCGTTCGTACATTCCGAACCCCTACAAAAGCCGCCCTACAAAGTTTTTCCCTTTCGGTCAATGAAAATTCATACTTTTTATCGACATTATTGAAAACAGCGACTATCACTTCGTCAAAAATGCTCGCGGCGCGAAGAATCAAATCCTCGTGCCCTTTCGTTATAGGATTAAAACTCCCAGTAACAATTACCTTCATAACTTCTCTTCTCTCTTCTTATAGACATGGAGAGCGACCTGACCGTAATAATATGATTTACTTTTTACAAGATTCCCCGATTCGTCAGGCAAAAGTTTCGTTTTTAACGTCTCAACCAAAACAGTACCGTCAACAGCGAGGCAATCAGCTTCCGAAATATAACCGAGAGATTTTTCTATCAGTGGCGATTCATACGGAGGATCGAGAAAAATAACGTTAAATTCCGCTTTTTTCGCCCGTTTTTTGAGAAAATGCTTATAATCGCAATCAAGAATCTCGGCTCGTGACTCATATCCCGCTTTTTTAACGTTTTCTCTCGTAAGTTTCAACGCCTCCGGGTCTTTGTCGCAAAAAACAACCTGCTCGCAACCGTTGCTCAAAGCCTCTATTCCGAGTTGACCGGTACCTGAAAAAAGATCTAAAGCTTTTCCTTCGAGAGAAAAACGAATTATATCAAACATCGATTCCTTTACCCTATCCAAAGTAGGACGAAACAAGGCTTCGGACGGAACTTCTTTAAGTTTTAAACCGCGTTTTTCCCCGCTGATAATCCTCACTTTGAATTCCCCCGAATATAATTATATATACATATTAAGTATATCAATATAAGGGGAAAAAGTCAATATATTTTTGTAAACTATTTATAAAAAGGCGGAATTATAAACAAAAAAATAAGAATTTTCTCTATAAAAAAATCCGCCACATAAAATCTCAATATGAGATTTTCCTATATAGCGTGCCTATATAAATAAGTACTGTTTTTTAGGTATAGACTTTGGATTATAAAACCGCAGTTTAAGACCTTGAAAAACCCGCAAACACATTATAAGAAAACGGAAATATATTAACCTCAAAGCCAAACATCTAATTATAACGGTATTGACTTAATAAATAGCCAATCAATTAGCAATATATTTTTATAATCTCCAATTTTTTTTAACCGTATTTTGTACACGCCGATTTTTATCTGACAATATATTGTTTTCATACACAATATTATTTTTTCATACACAATATCACTTGCATACAACATCACGTAAATATAAAGTTACGCTTCGAATCGTCAATCCCGATAAACTTTTATCTCAATCAATATAATAAGATTTTTTTAAATGTGTTTTGCCGACGGTTTTGTTCCTTGAATTTATGCATTTTTTAGACAGTTGTCCTTTGCGATCTCCTCCCGTAACAGTGTCTTCTCTTATGTTTGTTACGTAAATAGAATACGGGAATATCTCGTTTAACAAAAACAAATTTTTTTAATACCGTAAACTTATATCTTTTAACGGCTCGTCTTTTTCAGAAAATATTCGACAAACCACCGATTTTCAATCCGAACAATCAACAAACGCTCATTCCCGTCTTATATATAAAGTCTTTGTTTTTTATCTTTTGAGTAAATAAGTCCACGCTTACCATAAGAATCTTTCAACCGAAAAAAGAAAAAAGCCCCATTCCAATATTTACACCTTTTTATTATAAAATATTTCCGTAATATATCCCAAATATATCCTACTAATAAAAATTCTCATTTATCATATTGTAAGTAAGAACATAACTGTCTAATAAATACAGCTTCGCGAGTTATTATCATACTAAATAATTAAAATACTAAACAGTTAAAATACTAAAAAAAGGGTTCCTCGTAAGGAAGAGCCCTTTTCCAGACAAATTTAGACCTTTAAAACCATTAAAATCATAACTATATAAAAATTTCTTTTCCCCGATAAATGATTTGCTTTCTCCGAAAATAATAAAAAATTAAAACAAATTTTTTTCATTCTCTACTCTTGTTCAATAAAACTTTTTTTCATAAAACATATTATAGCCATTCTCTCCATTCAAAAAATTTTATAAAACGTAAAAAAGTATTGAAAAAAAGTGGCAAAGGCTTCCGAAAAGCACAAAAATATGAAAAATCGAATGAGAGAAACGGCGTTTCTTTCCTATAACATAGAAAACCGCGCCGACAGTATAGAGAACTCCTCCGAGCAAAAGCCAGAAAATACCCGAAAAACCTATCGACTCATATAAAGGCTTCGCAGCTAAAACTATAACCCACCCCATAGCTATATACGCTATCATTGAAATTATTTTATATTTATTCATATCTATTGAATTAAATATAATTCCTAAAATCGCGGCCCCCCAAACCACTCCGAAAAGAGTCCATCCGACAGGGCCTCTTAAAGACACAAGAGTATAAGGAGTATATGTGCCCGCGATAAGAAGATAA
>CAJFPG010000150.1 GCA_904398665.1 Candidatus Geddesella stercoravicola
GAACTGGCAGACGCGCCAGACTTAGGATCTGGTGTCTTAGTACGTGGGAGTTCAAGTCTCTTTACCCGCACCAAAAAGAAACGACAATTTTCAACAGAAGATTGTCGTTTCTTTTTGTTCTTTTCACTTTTCTCTTTTCGTTCTTATCTCTTCTCTAAAATTGTCGTTTCCAGAGAAAAGATAAGAGAGAAGAGATAAAAGAAAAGGTAGCTTTGCTTCGCAAAGCATTGATTTGAATAACGAATTATGATATAATACATTCAGAGGTGATGATGAATGAACAGTCCTTTACTCGATAAATCTCTCGATTTTGCAACACAAATCGTATTGTTTTATGAAGAGTTTTCCAAATCAAAAAAAGATACAACAATCGCAAAACAGTTACTTCGTTCTGCAACAAGTGTTGGTGCAAATATAAACGAAGCCATATACGGTAACAACAAAGCCGATTTTATATCGAAACTTCATATTTCACTTAAAGAAACCGGCGAAAGTATTTATTGGCTCACACTTTTGAAAAGAACTAAATTAATTGATTACAATTTTGATAGCTTACTTTCTCTTGCTGAAGAAATCAAGCGAATGCTGATTGCATCTTTGAATACCGCAAAGGAGAACGGCAAATGAATAAATGGATTATTGAAGATTGGGCTTTTGATGTGGAAGTAATTTGCGGAGAAGCAAAGAATTGCAGACTTGGATTAGAAAAGGGAGACCTTTTTCATTTTGAATACGAAACACCTCAAGGCTTCTGCCCTCGAGCTATGGCGGAAATTTATACTTGGTGTGAAGTAGTTAGATGTGGCGGTGACTTTACGTACAGAGGTGCAAAAGATAAATATAAAATAGAAATTCCTTGTCCGTGCCATTGTTTGCAATTTTGCCTTACTGCCGTTCCAATAAATAGGGATAAAAATGGAAGCTATATTAATAATAGCAAAATGCTAACTAAGGAAGGGTAAGAGTTCGAATTCATACGCAAAAACGGCAAAAATATCTTTTTCGTAGCCTATAGACACGTCGGAGCAAAGTGCGCTTTGCTCCGATTTTCTTTTTCAAAGAAAATCATCCGCCCGCTTCCTTGCTCCTCCTTTTCCGCAAAAGGTCCCGCTGAGCCTGCGCCGCTCGCTTGTAAATGCGCTCGCAACGCTCCGGTTTGCTACCAACCTTTTGCGGGTTCGAGTCTATTTCAAAATTTTTCGCCAATATCTTTTTTGTTACCTCTTTACAGGCTGAACCTGGACGTAGCTCGCATCCAGGTTCAGCTTTTTCTTTTGTCTCGTCACTCGCGTCGAAGCCGCATCTTTTTTCGCTACCTCTTGACACGTCGGAGCAAAACGGACGTTGCTCCGACTTATTTTTTTGCCTACGGCATGACAATAAGCCATCCGACCTCTCCCTTGCTCCTCCATCTCCGCAAAAAGTCACGTTTGGTTCCCCTGCTCGGTCGCAAGCGCCATCACAACGGCTTCCTGTCCCCACAAACCTGCGTGTTCGAATCTATTTCAAAATTTTTCACAGATATCTCTTTTGTCACATCTTGACAAAGCATTCAAACCCGAACCTTTTAACTGTCGGTAAACTGTTTGGGTTTGTTGTCTTTTCTCAATGAGGCTGCGTAGTTGTTAGTTAAGGAAAAATTGATAAACAGAGTCAAAACATGTACCTCCGTCGTTCTTAAAATATTCTTTTTAGCCTTTTTTCTCACTCTTTAACTCTTTGTCTGCCTTTTTCAGATTCAGAGAAATCTAATATATCCGACAGAAAGAGATTTCCCAATGTTTCAATTTTATTTTAGATATGTGAAATTTAATATTTAAGATTTATTTTGCTATCCGACAACTTGGTCTATTCTTTTCTTATGAATCTTTTAGAAACTCGGAATAGAATTTCTCAACGTCGTTTCGTCGGTGTCCCATACGCGCGCTCATTTCGTTTTCAACTTTACGCTCAGCCAGAGCAATTACCGAAATCAAACATCGATTATCGTAACAAGATAGATATCTAAATCTGTGTTAGAATGTCTTTTTATTCCCGGCTTGCAACCGAACAAAACATAATCATATCTAATCACACTATTTGACTATATGTAATAACTATTCATAGAATTTTTCATTTATTCAAATTTTCAATTTCTTATGTTGAATTGCTTACCATTCGGATATTTATTCGATTCTCAGATATCATTTCAGACAGTTTCAGAAAGCATCGGATACATCTCGATTTTATACTTAAATATACTTTTTCAGATAAAATTGTTACTGTAAGGCTGAGAGAGTTATATTTTTTCTTTGATATCGATTTTATTGTCAATATCTCTGTGAATTGTTTTTACCTTTTTCTTCGTAATTTTTATTAAACTATGCAAAAGGGTTGCTAAGACCCTTGAATTTTTTTATAATATAATATATAATAAAAAACATAAGGTCTTTTGTATTTATTTGTCAAACGCAAAGATTAGACATTGAAAAAAACTTTGTCGGTATAGACCTGATTTTCAAACGGAGGACATTTATTATGTCAATACCATTAGGGAATGTAATATTTGAACTCATATGTTTCACGGCTTTTGTGGGTATTTGCGCGGGATTGTTAAAATTTCGCTATTCCACGAAATACAATATTCTTATTTTGACCGGCAGTATCGTTGCGGTTGTTTGTATTCAAGCCGCAATACTTTCGGCTGCTTCCGAACCTATAAGTCTTCTTATGACGTTATTACCAATCACCGCGTATTTACCGGTTATTATCGCCGTACATATTTTAGCGAAAGGCGGTTTTGCCGCGGCGGTAGCGACGTAGTCTCTCGGACTGCTTGTTACGTATATTCTCAATCTATTCCGTGAACTGATGTTGAAAATACAGACGTGGGACGAATCGCAGCTCAGCCATCTGTTTCTTTTAGTGTCGGGCTCGTTGATTTTGGGGGCAGTACTTGTATTTGCCGCGCTGAGATTCTGTCAAAAACCGTTTCGGTCGTTTGAATTCCAAAATAAATATATCTGGATCATCATTCCCACAATACTGCTCTTCATGCTAATTTCCTATATCGAAAGTATGACTTTTGAGCCGTCTATTGCTTTTATAACATCCTTAATCGTTCTGGTTATGTTTGCGTTCCTTATTAAATTTTTGAATGTGGCGATGTCCGAGAGGATTGCCAAAGCGGCAGAACAGGAGGTTGCCAGACAGCTGGATATGCAAAGACAAGAGCTTTTGCGTATCAATCAGAAGATAGAACAGGGACGGATTTACCGGCATGATATGCGCCATCATCTTTCCGTCCTGAAAAATCTTGCTGAAAATGAAAAAACAGAGGATATTCAGAAATATATTGACAGTCTGAACGGTCGGATTTCGAATGTGGGAACGGAAAAACTTTGCGAAAATTCGATGGTCAACGCCGTTTTCTCTTCGTATATAGAAAAGGGAAAAAATGAGAATATTCACATAGAAGCAAAAGTAAGTTTTCCAAAAAAGCTGCCGATAGACGAATTCGATATATGTACGATTCTGGCAAACGCTCTGGACAATGCCGTAATCGCCTGCCGTAAATGCCGGGGGGACCGCTGGATTTATATCTCAAGCTACTTACACGAAAACGGGAATTTTTCCATGGATATTAAAAATCCTTGCGAAACATCGCATAAATTCGGAAAAAACGGTCTTCCAAACTCCCAAAACGGCGAGGGACACGGTTTCGGTCTTAAAAGTATTCACGCCATTGTCAGAAAATATAACGGGATTTTACGCTGTACCTGCGACAACGGCATTTTCCGATTAAGCGTCGTACTGTTTTCGCCGAATAATGTCCCGGCCGCCGCAAAACCATTCAGGCTCAAAAAAGTCGTTTCCAATACCGCGGTTTCTCTGCTGTTAGCGGTTTGCTTCTTAAATTTTCTGCCTGATACCATACGGGCGGCAACTGCCCTACCGGTGATCGGCGACGCGGTCCGACTGTTGGATATAAACAACTATCATACCTTATTTTCCTGGGGTTCCAGCAGTTTAGAAATAAATTATCCTCAGATTTCAACCGATATAGAATTTTTTTCCGCGACGGATAATATCTCGGAAGAAAATGATGAGACAAATACAAATACGGATATTTTAAATTTGTCAGACGCGGCGCCGCCGAACGAAACGGTTCCGGGTACCGTTTCCGAAACAATCGCGCCGTCGTCACCCAATACCAATAAAGAAAGCGAAATAACGCTCCCGAAGCTCTCGGAGATTACGATGTCTTATGAGCAAGAGCCGCAGACTTCTTCGCCGACCGCTCCGTCTACCGAAGCAAAGCCCGACAGTCAGGACACGCCATCCTCTTCGGAGCAAGAAATACTGCCATTTCCCGAGAAAGAGAACCAAAACTCGGAAACTCCGAATCTTACGGAAGACAACTATCAGGATTTGTCAAACGGAATCGACGAGATGAACCGACAGATGGAAGAATATATAGAGAAAGTAAAAGAAGAGTTCCTTTATTATTTTTCAAGAAAATATCATGGTTATGTGGCTTCCGATACCGGGTACAATATTCTGCGTAATGACGAAAAATTGCTTTCCATTCAATTCTATACCACTATAAATATGGGAGGTTCTGGCGAATACAGTCGCTGCTTTACTCTGGACAAAACTTCCGGAACCGTTCTAAAGCTTGCCGATCTTTTCACGGAAGAAAGCGATTATGTAGAAGTCATAAGCTCCGATATTCTGCGTCAGATGAAAGAACAGGTCATGGCGGGAGAAGCGGATTACTTCATTCCGGGAGGGATTTGGTCTGACGAGGAATGTTTCAAGGAAATAGAGGAAGATCAGAATTTTTATATAGATGAAAATAACAAGCTTGTCATCATCTTCGAGGAATATGAAGTAGCTCCCGGAAGCGCAGGCATACCGCAATTTACAGTAGAACCTGAGATTTTGCGGGAAATTCTGCGCCAGCCCTCCCTACTCTCTCCGGAAGAAAAGGAGACAAACTGATGTTGCGGCTTTGTATTTGTGACGATAGAAAAGAAGATATCGATTCCGTTAAAGCCTTGATATCCAAATTTTCGGAGCAATATCCGGAGCATCCGGTGCGAGTATCTTATTTTGACAATATTTATGACCTGTTGGAAACCTTGCAAAAATGCTCATGTGCCATAAAGTAACACAAAAAGCAACAGACAGCCGCCACAATTCCGTGATGATTGATGCTTGACAGTCTCCTTTAAGTTTGCTATAATAATAAATGAAAAAATTTGAGTGGACTTTTCCGGATTCGGTCATCTTTTTGCCACACAACTGTCTTATGATAGTTGTGTGGCTTTTTTGTTGCCTGC
>CAJFPG010000151.1 GCA_904398665.1 Candidatus Geddesella stercoravicola
CCGGACCCGACGGTATTTATCACCTTTCCGGCGACAGCTTTTTCGCGATGCACTTTGCCGAATTCGTCCACCAACAACGCCCCGTCTCCTCCCAGAGAAACGAGAACGTTTACGGCGCCTTTTTGTTTGAGTTCCGTCGCGGCGGACGCGATTTCTTTATCAGAAGAAAGTTCGCGGGAAACTATCTCCTCCAATTCGGAACGATTAGGTTTAATTAAAAAAGGATGATATTTCAAAACGTTGGTCAACAGTTCTCCCGTGGCGTCAACCGCGAATCTTATTCCTTTTCCGCTCAGGCGAGACAATATTTTTTCGTATATATCCTTAGGCAACCCGTTAGGAACGCTCCCGGCGAGAACCAAAGTGTCCCCGTCAGAGATACGGTCCAGCTTCTCATATAATTTTAAAATATCGTTCTCCGTGATTTTCGGACCTCTCGCGTTTATTTCCGTCTCGACCTTACCCTTTAACTTTACGTTAATTCTGGTGTTTCCCTCTTTAAGACGAATAAAATCCGTTTTTATTCCTCGCTCTCTGACCGCGCGGTCGAGAGCTTCTCCGGTAAAACCGGATATAAAGCCCAAAGCTACCGTTTCCCGTTCCAGATTAGAGAGAATCGTTGAAACGTTGATTCCCTTTCCTCCGAATTGAATCTCTTCAAAATCCGAACGGTTTGTTTCCCCCCACGTAAATTTATCGATTCGCATAACATAATCGATCGCGGGATTAAAAGTCAAGGTGTAAATCATAAGAAACCTCCTAATCCACCGCTTTGATAACAGTGAGTTTTTTATAACTATCGTCAGGAATATTGTCGGTTATTATACAGGCTGCCCCGATTTTTGAGAATGTTACCGAAGAGACTTTTCTGAACTTTGAGGAGTCAGCCAGCACATAAGAAAGATAAGAATGCCGCATCGCCGCCTCTTTTATCAACGCTTCGTCAATATCCGGAGTGGTAAAACCTTGTTTTTCATCGATTCCGTTTGTTCCCATGAAGCATTTTGTAAAATTGTATTTATCAATAGAGCGAACCGCGGCGTCTCCGACGATCGCCTCTGTTGTTAGCTTTAATCTTCCTCCCGTGATATATACCGTATACCCTCGCTGAGTCAAAGCTTTGGCGTGAGAAAAACCGTTAGTGACAAATACAGCGCCGGGAGCGTTTATATAAGGAATCATTGTCAAAGTGGTAGTACCGGCGTCGATATACACAAAATCGTCGCTGTGAATGGCCGTCGCCGCGTATTTAGCTATTTTAAGTTTAAGGTCGGAGTGAATTTCAGATTTCGTCTGAACGTCATACTCGTTCGTGATGACCGGATTGGAAATTCTCGCGGCGCCTCCGTGAACTCGTTTAAGCTGTCCTCTTTTGTCTAGCTCGATAATATCTCGGCGAATCGTAGATTCGCTTGTTCCTATCTCCGCCGCGAGAGCCGCGACGCTCGCCGTGTTTCGTTCGTTTACAATTTGTAAAATCTTCGCGATTCTTTCCTCAAACATTATAAATTCATCCTTAACATTTTTTTATCAGTATCTTTATTTAATTATCCTCAAATATATGCTTTAATCTTTTTTCTGTTTTCATTATACACTAAAAATCTTTCATTGTCAAGCATAAATTATCATTTTTTTTCAAAAAATTTCAATTTCAATCAAAAAAAGCAGAAAAAACTAAAAATAATACTGATAAAAACTATAAAATTAATATAAAATAATAAAAACTTTTGAACAAAATTACGAATGCTCAAAAGTTTTTATTATTTTCTGCGTTTAAATACCGAATAAACGATATTGAAAAGAGACTCGACTTAAAGATATTTTAATATCGAACTATGAGGGAGATATTACGAGATATTATAACAGGAGAAAATCATAGTTAGTTCCGTGTTATGAATAACTGAAAAAATATTTTTCGTCAATTTAGTCAATGTAAATTAGTCAAAGTAAAGATATAAAAAATAATACGCCTAATTCCTGTTGAATATCAGAATTAAATAGTTCGTTCCCGGTGACTATTAACTATGAATTGGCGTCATACTGTTAATAGGTAGGGAAATGGACGCCTGTTAAAAAATTATAGATTTCGTTTTATATTATTCTTTATTTGGTAAATGTTTTACTTTATTTATTACAATATTTTATAAAGCCAGAAAATGTTAACTCCGTATTTAATTCTCGACAAAGACTGGCAAAACCGCTTTTGTCGTCTTTATTTGACCATTCGCCCGTTTGTATTGTATCGATTTTTGAAAAGCCTAAATGATCAAAAACTTTTAAACTATCCCAAAAAGCCGTGGGATATCTTGACTTTATAATTTCACGCTCCTCTTTAGGCATTTTATTATAATTTTTTTCTGTTACAAAAATATAGTCAAATACAAATAACCCGCCGGGTTTCAAAACACGGTATATTTCCCTCAGAGCTTTATCACGATCCCCTTCGATATTGATAATAGCAGCGCTTCCGGAAATCACATCCAAACAATTATCGTAAAAAGGCATATCACAAACGTTTAACGCCGCATATTCCGCATTTGGAAGCGGATTGTCCATAGAATGAAAAAGTTTATACCATTCTTTTACTACTGTGAGACATAAATCGCTAATCATTAAATGGGCGTTATAATTTTTCATGAATATCGCTGGCGAAAAGCCTCCGCCCGGGCCCGCACATATTTTAAGAATGAGTCCGCCCTAAGCGATAATTTTTTCAGAAACTTTTTTATTACGCTTCCAGCCGTTGCGCCCTGTTGCTTCTTCCCAACGATAACGAACCCATCCGTCTTTAATCATTGTCGCCGCAAATTCAAGATTATATTCCCGTTCTTGTTTCGGGACAAAATAAGGAAAATCATCCGGTTCGTATTTTCTGTTAAAATATTTTTCAAACAAAATAAATTTCCCCTTTCCACAGTTTTAATGTAATTTCTACAATGTAATTTCTATTTGGTTATATTACAAACTTGGTTTGAATATCGGGAATTTGAAGATTCTCTTAACTTTCGCTTTCAGTAGAATTCTCAACAGTCCGTTTTTTTTCTTTCTCATCTTTTAACAAAAACTGGCCGGTTTTCGGTGTCCCGACTGATTTAATAAAAATATCTCCATAGGGAGTGGTGTTTTTTATGTCGATATGTAGCAGAAAAAAACAGCTAAAAATTTAGGCGGAGACTTGAACTAGCGAAAGTTTGGCGGTAATAGCGAGTCGTCGCGAGGGCGCTTGCGACCGAGTGGGCGAGTCGAGCGTTTCTTTTGAGTAAAGGAGGAGAGACGGCGTGAGGGAGTCGATGATTAAAAAAACAGCCGCGGGCGATACGAAGGCCCGCGACGATGTGTAAAGAGATAATGAAAAAGATTCTAATTTGACACTAGCACTAAAACTTTGGTAAGACAAAACCCACGAATTCGATTGCGTGTCAATGTTTTTTACCGTAATGATGTGGCAAAACGATACCGAAGTTCGAGGCCGCCGTAAGAATAAAAAATGATGTTGAATCCAGATGCTATGGGTTCAGTGTCATTCTGTAAAGAGGTTACCAAAAAGATGTTTGCGAAAAGTTTTGAAATAGATTCGAACCCGCGAAAGGTCGGGAGCGACAGCGAAACCGTCGCGAGAGCGCTTGAGACCGAGCGGGTGAATTGAGCGTGAGTTCTTGCGGAAAGGAGGAGAAAGGGGATGGCGGATGGCGTATTTTGAAGCCACAGGCAAAAAAATAAGTCGGAGCAAAGCGGACCTTGCTCCGACGTGTAAAGAGGTAAACAAAAAAGATGTCGGCAAAAAATTTTGAAATAGACTTGAACCCGCAAAAAGTTGGTAGCAAGCCGGAGCGTTGCGAGCGCGTTTACAAGCGAGCAGCGCAGGCGCAGCGGGACTTTTTGCGGA